>CAYMGN010000078.1:0-6812 GCA_964389995.1 uncultured Candidatus Peribacteria bacterium
AATATCCAAGATCTCTCTGAAACTCTCAAAATCAAAACCTTCTACGAAGAAAAATTTGCCGCCCTTGGCGAGAAAATCAATTACCTTAAATGGCAATTTTAATTTCTTGGATCGGGTGATTTTCGTGCTATGATTGAAATTCAAAGATCTAACAACCTCTTTATGAAGAAGACTTTTACTCTGATTATCGCTTTTGCGCTCAGTGTCGGATTGAGCGTGCCCACCTTTGCCAATTTTAGTGATGTTGACAGCAGCCATCCCAACGCTACAGCCATAGATTGGATGTACACAAACGGCGTCGTTGAAGGCTACAGCGACGGCACTTTTAAACCAAACCAAAGTGTTAATCGTGTCGAGTTTCTCAAAATGCTTTATGCCACACTCAACATTGACACTAATGCCAGCAATGTCGGCCCCTCTCAATTTGACGGGCGCTTTCCCGATGTAGACCAAGCTCAATGGTACTGGACTTATCTCCGCTATGCCCTTGAAGCCGGCACTGTAGATGGTTACCCGGACGGCACCTTTAAGCCCAACAACACCATCAACTATGCCGAGGCCGCCAAAATCGTCGCCAACGCCTACTTCGATATGGACTCTTGGTATAGTGAGGACCTCTTTAACAACTTTGACACTTGTGAATTGGATGAAAGTAAATACCGCAATGACTGGTTCTGGCACTATCTCGGCTATTTGGACCAAAACTGCATTTTCCCCAATGAATTAAGTGAGATCGAGACCACCAGTCGCCCAGCCCTGAATATCACTCGTGGTCAAATGGCTGAAATGCTCTATCGCGCCAAAGCCGTAAAGGACAACAATACTGATTATACTGACCTTGAATTTGTTGAACTCAACGTCGCTCCAGATCCTCTGGAAGAAAACTCTGGCACTCAAGATGATCAACAAAACGACCAAGATATCCAAGATGCTTTTGAAGAAGACCACGATCTAATCTTTGATTACCCTCAAGATTGGGAAGCCTCAGAAGAGGGAGACTCAATCATCCTTGAGGATGATCAGATTACTGTCACTATTGATTTCTACCAATCCGACCTTACGCTCCAGGTTTGGTTTGATTCCGTTAAACGTCTGGCCGAAGACCAAATCCTCCACGAAATAGATCTCGTAAATGAAGAAATGGGTAGCGAATTTTGGACCAGAGACGATGTGGAAGTCCTGGTAGAAACCGGCTCTACCAATAATGACGACACTTACATCCTCCAAAGTCGTACCAATCTCAAATCCTCACCGGAGGGCCCGGCCACTACATTTGATTGCTACTATCTCAAAAATAGCGATGAAATTATCGAAGCCTGCGGTACGGTAGCCACAGATAGTGAAACCGATCAGCTGCTCGGCCAATTAGAAGCCTTGGTCAAAGAGGTTGAACTGCTTTAATCTAATGCAAATGGGCGCTGGTGTTGATCGGAAATCCCACATGCAAATGATAATGGGCAAAGTCCATATCAGCACCAGCCACTCCCCAAGCAGCATCAATCCCCACGGAAACATCAGGCAAATTGAGATCAAGTAAACCGCCGACGGCGTAATTCATCTCGCCCACCTCCTCTCTAATAAGTACAGTCGGTCCCACAGTTAAATATTTCAGGCGCACTCCACTATTAAACTGGCCTTCCCAGGCCTCTTTTTCGATTACTGACATCGCACTAACCTCAAGATAATCTCCGGCATCAAGATGTACATAAAATCCATAGTCAACAGACATTCCCTCTATATCATTGGGCACCGAGGCAAACAACCGTGGAGCAACTAAAAGACTACCGTCAAAGAACGAAAGCGCCGGCTGTAGCTTAACTCTATGTGTCGGATGCAAATGATGATGCTCGTGTTCATCACCTTCGCCTTCATGATCATCATGAATATAGATTGTAGTAAGTCGAGGAGAATAGATATATGAAATCCCCATCACCAGATCACTGTGGTCATGGTCGTGGGCACTATGATCATGTCCGTGATCATGTCCATGATCATGATTATGACGATGGTCATGGCGATGATCATGACCATCACTATGATCATGATCATCACTCAAGTTATTCAAAATAAATTGTGTAGGATCAAATTCATTAGGTTTCTTCTTCTCTTTATTTAGCTTTTTACTACCAAAATTAAACCCTACAAATGTACTGACCTCTGCTTCCAAAATCGTTTCCGCCTTTGCATCCTTTTCTGTAACCGAAACCGAGGCCAGCAAGGTTGATATTGCCAATCCAAAAATTTTACAATACCGCTCCACCGCTGATTTTTTTCTTGCTCTCAGAAAATCATTAGTATCTTTACTCTCGTTAATATCGGGATATCTAGTTGCATTTGGTGCCTTATCCATAAACTCCTATTAATAGTTAGGGGTAGACTTATAACAGCTTAATTAATTTATTGCAACACTTTTGCATTAACTTACTTGACACCGAAAGGCATCACCTGTAAAAAATAGTAAACTCAATAACATTGCAATAATGATTCAAGACTTAAGAGAAAGAGGTTACCGCATTACAGTAGCTAGAAAATTGCTAGCCGACCTTTTCCAAAAAACACAAAAACCCCTTAATGCCTACGGCATCAAAAGCGCCCTAAACAAAAGTGGCAAAAAAATCGACTTAGTTTCTATCTACCGCAATCTCGAAATGTTCGAAAAAGAAAAACTGGTTCATCAAACATCACTTGGGTATGTAGCCTGTCGTGCACTTCAATGTGAAAACGTCAAACACTGCCACCATCATTTCATCTGTCAACACTGCGAAAAAGTCTCCGAACTACATCTCCAAGATCAAAACTTTCTCGCCAAGCTTAGTAAGCAGTTTCCTCAATTGAAATTTTCTCAACACTACTTTGAGTTTCAAGGACTCTGCTCCAATTGTCAATAATTATTCATTTTATAACACCAAAATAATGAAGATTAAAAATATCTTAACGATCATTGCCACCGTCGCGGTACTTACTGCCTGCTCCAACAATACAACACCAACTTCTGACAATACCGGCAACGAGTCGAATGATTCAAAACAGCTCAAAATCGTTACCACAATCCCGCCCATCTATTCTCTCACCGCCCACCTTATCGAAAACACCGACCACGAGCTCACCAATCTCCTCCCCAGCAACACCAGCGTTCACACCTTTAACCTCACCCCTGGCGCTACCAAAGATCTTAACGAAGCCGACCTTGTCGTTCTTAATGGTCTTGAGCTTGAACTATTTCTTGAGGGAGCTTTGGAGGATCTAGATGCCAGCATCGTTGAAGCTAGCTCTGACATTAAGCCGCTTAAGAATGCGGTTGAAGAAGACCACAAAGACCACGAAGACGAGGAACACGAAGACCACGACGATGAGGACCACCATGAAGATGAGGACCACGAAGACCATGACGATGAGGACCACCATGAAGACGAGGACCACGAAGACCATGACGATGAGGACCACCATGAAGACGAGGAGCACGAAGACCACGACGATGAGGACCACCATGATCACCACCACGGGCTCTATGACCCTCATGCTTGGCTGGCACCTGATAACGCAATTATTATGGCCGGCACTATCCGCGATTCACTTATAGACCTGGATCCGGAAAATGAAGCCGTCTACAATCAAAACTACCAACAACTACAGACTAGATTGAGCTACCTTGATGATCAGATCCGCAGTGAACTCTCTCAGCTTGATATCAGCAACTATCTCGTCTTTCACAACGCCTACCAATACTTTGAAAAAACTTATGGGATTGAGGCTTCCGGCTATCTCGAAGAATTTCCCGGAGACGAACCCTCAGCTCAATACTTAGCAGAACTGGTAGAAATGATTGAAGAAGAAAACGTCACTGTCCTCTTTACCGAACCACAATTTTCGCCCAAACTGGCTCGCACTCTCTCAGAGGACTATGGACTATCTCTAGGAGAGTTAGACCCTCTCGGCCAACAAATAGACAAGGACGGCTACTTCACCATGATGGAGTCCAATCTTGACGCTCTCAGACGCACCTTCGGCGCCCAATAATTGACTAGGGGAGTGATATCCCATATTATTGGCCAGTACCTAGCCCATAATCTCACTCCCCATGTGCTTTTCCCCTAAAGTCTCATTGGCCACCGCCCTTATCGAATTTGCCGTGGCGGCTTATATCTACCTTCGTTATCGCGCCAATAAGCTGGTGAGATTTACCGTTGCTTTTCTCTTACTATTGGGAGGCTATCAATTTGCTGAGTTTATGGTTTGCACCACTGGCAATGCTGATCTTTGGGGACGGATTGGCTTTATTTCCTACAATTTTCTACCAGCAGTTGGCCTCTACTTCGCCCTTGATTATGGCAAATGGACTAAACGTGGCTGGATCGCTCTGCTACCGTCGATTGCCTTTGCCGCTGTCGCTGTCTTTGCCCAGCCTTTCATTCAGAGTAGTGAGTGCTTCGAGGTATTTGTCTTTATCAAAACTATTCTCTACGAATCTGTTAGTGATTTATTTTGGCCCACTATTCTTTACTTCATCTATTATTTTGGTTATATCCTCCTTACTTGTATCCTCCTCAGTATCAGCGTGATGAATGAAAGGAAGAAGTCTCGAAAAAAAGTGATGCTCATTTTTATGTGGGCGATTTTACTTTCGATTTTACCGGCGTTTATTCTGCTGATTTTTATCCCCGCATGGGGTTGGCTCTTTCCTTCCATCTACTGCCAATTCGCTTTACTTTTTGCGATCTTTGCCATTGTGGGGATCCATATGAATGAAGAGTACAAGCTAAAATAGGGGCTACTTGCCAAAACATCTTTTCTATTGCTTTTTTATAAAACTGTGGTAGTGTTTGTGTCTTAACAAAAAATATGAGTACATTTCAAGATCTAGGGCTCAATCCAATGATTGTCCAAGCACTTACAGATATCGGCTTTGAAAAGCCCACACCCATCCAAGGCCAAGCGATCCCGCATTTGATCAATTCTGAGCGTGATCTAGTGGCGCTAGCGCGTACGGGGACCGGTAAAACAGCTGCTTTTTCCTTACCAATTATCGAAAAAATCAATAGCGATGACAACGATCTCCAAGCTCTCATGCTCAGCCCCACCCGGGAGCTGGCTATTCAGATCGCTAAAGATATCCAAACCTACTTAAAATACTTACCCGGCATCAAAGTCCAAGCCGTATATGGTGGGGAAAGAATTGATCATCAAATCCGTGCCCTGAAAAAAAGACCACAAATCGTTGTTGGTACCCCCGGAAGAGTCTACGACCTCCTGCGCCGCAAAGTCTTAAAACCACAAAATCTCAAATGGCTGGTTCTAGACGAAGCTGATGAAATGCTCAACATGGGCTTTAAAGAAGAACTCGACAATATTATTTCT
Source organism: uncultured Candidatus Peribacteria bacterium (assembly GCA_964389995.1). GTDB lineage: Bacteria > Patescibacteriota > Gracilibacteria > UBA1369 > LOWO2-01-FULL-3 > CAYMGN01. Next base: position 5,356 of record CAYMGN010000078.1, read on the forward strand.
AAACTACCGGAAAAGAAACAAGTGCTGCTTTTTTCTGCCACTATGAATAAGTCCATTCGCGGGATTGCTCGCAACTATATGGTCAAACCTGAGGACATCAAAATCGAAAACGCTGAAGCAGAAAACGCCAATGTCCAACATTATTACTATGTAGTTAACGAAAGAGATCGCTATCAGGCTCTCCGCCGGATTGCCGACCTCAATCCCGATATTTACGGCATTGTCTTTTGCCGCACCCGTCGTGACACCCAAAAAGTCGCTGACCGTTTAATAGCAGACAACTACTCTGCAGAAGCGATCCATGGTGAGATTTCTCAATCCCAACGTATCCATGTTATGAATCGATTCCGCGATAAGCAGACTCAAATCCTCGTGGCTACAGACGTTGCCGCTCGAGGTATCGACGTAGATAACCTTACTCATGTTATCAATTACAACCCACCTGAAAGCGCAGAGATTTACGTCCATCGCAGTGGTCGTACCGGTCGCGCTCACAACTCCGGAGTTTCTCTCATGATTATCAACAAACGCGAGCATTACAAAGTCAAACAAATCGAAAGGCAGAGTAATAAGGTATTCGAACAAGCCAAAATCCCCAGCGCCGAAGACATCTGCCAAAACCAACTTTTCAGCCTGGTAGATAAAGTACAAAATGTCGATGTTAACGAAGAAGAAATCCAAAAATATCTCCCGCTGATCCAAGAAAAACTCCAAGACATGGATCGAGACGAACTGATCAAAAAATTCTTTTCCGTAGAATTCAATCGTTTTATCCAGCATTATCAAGACGCTGAAGATCTCAATGCTAAAGCTTCTAAGAGTTCTTCAAATGATAATTCTCGCTCTAACTACACTTTTTCACGCATCAAGATCAATATTGGAAAGAAACAAGGTGTAAACATCAAAAGTCTCTTCAAATTCATCAACTCCTTCAAATCCTTAAAAGGAGTCGAGGTTGGAAATATCACAATTAAAGAATTATTCACTCTCATTGACCTTGCCGAAAGCTACGAAAAAGCCGCTCTCGATGAAATAAACGGCATCAGTCTCGACGGACTGACTTTGGAAGCAAAAGTTGTAGAACAAGGTATCAAATCAGACTTCGGTGGCAAAAGAAGAAAACCGAGAGGTCGAAGACGGAAACGTCGCTAACTATTGTTTCTTATCAATAATTCCGCTAAAATCGCTGGGATTAATTTACAATGACCAAATAAAGAGATGGAAATTTACAATGTAGCAATCGTCGCCCATGTAGATCATGGAAAAACTACGCTAGTAGACGCTTTGCTTAAAGCTAGCGAAACTTTTGATACTCACAAAGGGCTCAATGAAAGAGCGATGGATAGCAATGATCAAGAAAAGGAAAGGGGAATCACAATCTATGCCAAGAACGCCGCCATCACTCACGGAGGTAAAAAAATTAACATCGTCGATACGCCAGGACATGCGGATTTCGG
>CAYMGN010000079.1:0-2226 GCA_964389995.1 uncultured Candidatus Peribacteria bacterium
GCATGGGGAGTTTGATTTTTTTGTCTATGAAAATCTTGTTGATGGTGGTGAACATATTGTTTTGCAGATGGGTGACGTGCGGTCAATGGATGAGGTTTTGGTGAGGGTGCATAGTCAGTGTATGACTAGTGAGGTTTTTGGTTCACTGAAATGTGATTGTGATGAACAATTAAGTTATGCAATGGATAAGATTGCTGAGGAAGGGGCTGGTATTTTGTTGTATATGAAGCAGGAGGGACGTGGTATTGGCCTAGTGAATAAGATTAAAGCTTATCACTTGCAAGAGAAAGGGGTTGATACTGTTGAGGCCAATCGTCAGCTGGGCTTTAAGGATGATTTACGGGATTATGGTGTTGGTGCTCAGATTTTGGCTGATCTCGGTTGTCATAAAATACGTTTAATGACTAATAATCCGCGTAAGATTGTTGGTTTGGAGGGGTATGGGATGGAAATTGTTGAAAGATTACCTATTGAGGTGAAGGCCAATGAAATTAATCGTTCTTATTTATTGACTAAGAAGGATAAATTGGGGCATATGCTTGACAAAATTTAGAGATTGATTTTTAAAGCGGATTATTATATAGTTGATTCCTGTAATGCTTTTTATGAATAAAAAAATTATGCAACGGGCAATTGAGCTTGCTCGTAAGGGAAGGGGGAAGACGAGGCCAAATCCTTGTGTGGGCGCTGTGATTGTCAAAGATGATCAGATTGTTGCTGAGGGGTGGCACAAAAAGGCCGGTGAAGATCACGCTGAGATTATTGCGATCGATAAGGTGATGGATAATTCCGGTATTTTGACTATGGACTTGGATCCAAATCTGTTTCAGAATGCGGAGTTGTATGTGACGCTGGAGCCTTGTTCTCATGAGGGAAAGACCGGTCCCTGTGTAGAAAAAATTGTCGAAGCGGGTTTTAAAAGGGTTTATGTTGGGATGAAGGATCCTTTTGAGAAAGTGAATGGTAAAGGTATTAAGTATTTAAAAAGTAATGGGATTGCTGTTGAAGTGGTTAAGTATGATTCTGATATTGGTCATGAAGTACGGAAGTTAAATCAGCCCTTTATTAAATGGGCTCACACTGGTCTGCCTTATGTGACGATGAAGGCGGGGGTGACTTTAGACGGTAAGGTTGCTACTGCCAGTGGTGATTCAAAGTGGATTACGTCAGAGATGGCCCGTAAGGATGGAAGGTTAGAGCGTAGTTATTGCGATGCTGTGCTGGTTGGTAGTGGTACTGTGATGGCGGATGATCCGGAGTTGGCCGCGCACGGTAAATTGCATTACAAGTCGCTTTTGAGGATTGTTTTGGATTCTAAGCTAACAACAGATCCTAGAGCTCGAGTTTATCGTGATGAAGAGGTGTTGGTGGCTTGTAGTGATGCCGCTAGTGCAAAAAATAGGAAAGCTTTTGAAAAGGCAGGTGTGAAGTTTCAATCTTTTGGAGAAAATGAAGTGGATTTGAAGAAATTGCTAAAATTTTTGGGTGAATGTGAGATACAAAGTCTGTTTGTGGAGGGAGGCTCTCAAGTGCATGGTGCGTTTTTTGATGCTTATTTGAAGGATGCAAAGATGCTTGACCAAGTGCTTTTTTACATGGCTCCAAAGATTATGGGGGCTAGTGATGGTCTGAGTGTGGTTGGTGGTGCTGGTATAGAAAAAATTGCGAAAATGCCTGAGTTTGCAGAGTTTGAAGTGGAAGTTTTGGAAAAAGATCTGAAAATGCGTGGGCTCTATAATCTATATTAGAGCTTGATGATGACGATGTCTCCGCCTGTGTCTTGCATTGCTTCATTGAAGACTTCGATATCATAGCTAAAGTCTTTTCCTCTTCTGGTACCGTTGTCGTTGGTGATGATTTTATCTTCTGTGTAGCCGATCGCTGTTAGCATGTGATATCCGGGGTATGGGTAGTAGGGGTTTTTGAGTATTTCTCCGGTGATGGGCACAATCACTGGGTGTCCATCGGCTAGTTCTCTTTTGAGGTCTTCAATTGTAGCGCTATAGATTATTTCTATTTTGCTGGGGTCGATTTGGTAGAATCCGACGATAAATTCTTTTACTTGGTCGGCGTAGATATCGAAATGTCCGCCAAAGTTTTCTTCTTGCCAGGCGATCATGTCGAGGATTTCTTGATTAGCTTCTTGTTTGGTCATGGTTTGACCGGTTTCGTAGAGGTATGCTTGGAGTACTGCGGCTTCTTCACAACTTTCTTCGTGATATTGCC
>CAYMGN010000079.1:2236-6805 GCA_964389995.1 uncultured Candidatus Peribacteria bacterium
TGCCAGTTTGCAGGGGTTTCTAGGGGGGCTTGGCAGATAAATTGGACTTGGAGGTAGGTTTTTGCCGGTAGCGGTTTTGGGGCCGGTTTTTTTTGGTTTTCCGTAACTGTTCTTGCGGTTGTTTGAGTTTGGGGAGTTTCTTCTTCTGGGGTTGAGAGCTCTCTTGTTACTTCTTCGAGAGTTGCTTGGTTTTCACGTTCTACGCTTCTTCTTTCTAGATAATTGTCTAATTTCGGGTAAGCCAAAGCGATTCCGGTGCTGATGACTACTAATGTGACGGTGATGAGTGTTTTTTTCATGCTAGTGTTTTAGTTTGCCTTTGCCTTTAAATACTCGTGCTAAGAGGTAATTTACGCTGGTTAGTTCTGGCGTTTTGATGATGGCGGCGGTCATTAGGTATACTCCTCCACCGAGTGCTATCCTAATTAAATGGCTAAGTTTTGGATTGATTATGTCGCTTAGGTCTTTAGTAAGGATTAGAGATGCTGACATGATAGTTGTAGATAATAGTACTTTTGATAAGCTTGTCAAGAACTGCTTATAGTCGAAATCTTTTAGGTGCTTATGGAGAAATATCAGCAGTAGCGTTACTTGGATAATCATTCCGATGGTAAAGCCGATTGAGAACCATTCTATGCCGTGTTTAGCAGCCACAAAAATAGTAGTGAAAGCGATTGTGCTCATGGCAATGATATTGATAATCATTGGAGTGATGGTGTTTTGGAGTGAATAAAAGGCGCGGGCTAGTATGTGGACGGTACTTTCAAAGGGGATTGAGAGGGCAAAGAAGAACAGTATCAGGCTGGTCATAGCTACAGATTGGCTATCAAATACTCCTCCGCTGAGGATGAGGTCAACAATTTCTTCTGCTAAGAACATTACACCTGCCATTGCCGGTATGGTAAAAAAGAGAATTCTTTGGATGGTTTTGCGGATATGGGCGGTGTAGGTTTTTTTGTCTTTTTTGCCTATTGCTTCTGTAAGATGAGGGAATACTGCGGTAGCAAAGGCGATGCCAAAAAGGCTGACGGCAAAGCTTTGGATGTTTCGGGCGTAATTAAAAGCTGCAAATCCTCCTTCAATTAGTTTGATGCCGACGCTAGAAAACAAATAGAGGTTGATCGGCCAAAAAACGAGACTGATGGATTTTGGGATCATTAATTTGATGATCTTTTTGAATTCGGAGGTGGTGAGTTTAAGTTGTGGTTTGTAGCTGTACTCTGTAGCGGTGGTGTCGAGGATGCGAATGGCACAGTGTAATGCAGCTCCTACCAGTACACCAGTTGCGGCGGAGTAAATGCCAAGGCTGTCACTGAGGAGCATAATTCCAGTAATGATCCCAAGGTTGTACAAAATTGGAGAAATGGCGTAAGCAACAAAGTGTTTGTAGCTCATAAGGATGTTGCCAAGAGTGTTACTGATAGTAAAAAAGATGGCTGATGGTAGTATCAGTCTAGTCATGAAAACGATATCTTGTTTCATATCAGGGGCGATGTCGGGGTAAGCAAAGTTGATGATTTGCGGCATGAAGGTAAAAGAGATAACAACTAGTGTGATAATGAGAAGATTGGCTGCGCTCAGTACTGTATTGGCAAGGACGTGGGCTTTTTCTTTTTCTTTCACGAGAAATTCGGCAAATACTGGCATGAATGCTGCCGTAAGTGCTCCGGCGATAAAGATATTAAATATGAGATCAGGGATAAGGAAGGAGGCGTTGTACGCATCTGTTGCTTGAGTAGTACCAAAATTAATGGCGATAATGCGGTCTCTGAGTAGGCCGATAGCGTAACTAAATAATGAGGTGATAGCGATTAAAGCGCTAGCTCCTCCTACTGCTATTGGTTTAAAAATTTTTTTCTTCATGTTGTTATGATACCTTTTTTTGTGATTATAAGAAAAGAATTAGTTGCTGTTTTGTTGTAATTGTTGTATAATTTATGAGAGGGTGAATTATTGACTCTTCAGCCAAAAATAAAGACAAAAACATTGGAAAAATTTGGGATTGAGATAGTAAATAGAGCTTTAAATGTGCGGGCCAGAGAGTGGCCGCGGATTATTTATGCTTGGATGATGCGCTTTTTGTATCGAACTGGCTTTGTGATTGGTTGGACTTTGATTATTGCTTTATTTGTTACTTATTACGGGATCTCTGCTCTCCCCTATTTGTTTATTATTCAGGGCTCTTTTATCTTAATGGGTAGCTTTTTTTATTCGATATTGCTGGATCGCTATGAACATAAGAAGATTATGCTTGGTACTTTATTCTTTGCATGTGCTTTTTTGCTTTTTTCTTTGGTGTTTGTGGAGACAAATCAGGTGGTTTTTTTATCACTTTTGCTAGTTTCCGTCTCGATATTTTTGGGACAATTGCGGATTTTGTTAGTGGGGTTTGTCGAGGAGATGTTTACACCGCGTGAGAGTGAACGTGCTTTTCCTTTGGTTGAGGCTTCTGAGACTTTTGGTGGTGTTGTTGCTGGTCTTTCGATAACATTGCTTGTGAGTGTAATTCCTACTTACTATTTTGTATATATTTGGGTTTTGTGTTTGGCACTATTATTTTTAATGATTGCTTTTAGTGACCTCGTTGTGAGTAATTATATTGTTCATAAGGGTGGTGGAGATGATGATGAAGATATCATAAAAAAGGTTAAAGAAGCTTTTAATAGTATTAGTCATGGGAAGTTTATTAAAGGTTTATTTTTGATAGTTTTCTTTAATTGGTTGCTGTTTAATTTGTTGGAGTTTCAGTATACAAAGGCTGTTTACGATAATTTATCTGAGGTAATTGTGGAGAGCGGTACGGGCTTTGAAAATATTTTTATTCATGACCTTGGTATCTTGTTTGCAATTTTTAATGCCGTGGCTTTGCTGGTTCAGCTCTTTTTAGCTAGTCGTTTGATTAAATTTTTAGGTGTGATTGGTAGTATGATTTTACATCCAATAGTTACTTTTTTGAGTATTTTGGGCATTTCATTTGATTTTAATTTTCAAACTGCGGTTTTAATGAAGACAAATTTTACAGTGACAACGATGCTTCATCATGACGCTTATCATAGTTCTTACTATGCTGTTAAAAGGCGTTTGCGTTCTTATATACATGAACTAAGTGAGGGGGTTGTGCGTCCTTTAGGTGCGATTTGTGGTACTCTAGTGCTTTTGTTGCTCCAGTTTTTGTTTCCGGAGAATTCTAGTTTGATTTTTGCGTTAAATGTTTCGATGTTGATTGTGGCGGCTTTGTTATTTTTCTTTACTTTGCGTGAACAAGAAATTTATACTAGTTCTGCTTTGCATGATCTGATGAATGATGATGATAAAGATGCACAATTGGAGGCTGTCGATATTTTGTCTGCAAAAGGTCATCGTTCAGCCTTGCCAATATTGAGAGATATCTTAAAGGATGAGTCACGTCCGCTTTCTTTGCGTCTGAGGATCTTAGAGGCTTTGGGTGATCAGCAGGATTTGGATTTGATCGGTGATATAATCGATTGTTTTCAATCTCCACGTTCTTCTATGCGCTCGATGGCTTTGGATGTTTTGCTTAATTTTCACAAACTGGGCAAGGAAACGGCGAAGAATTTGTTTTTTGAGGTAAAATTAGTAAATGCGCTGAAAGAGCTTTATAGACGTGAAGAAAAGGAGGAGTTGTCGTCAAAGATTATTATTTTGATGGCTAAAATTAGTCCGGTGATTGCTTTTGATTTTATTCTTGATATTTTGGAACGGGGCGATCAAGCGATGAAACCACATGCGATTTATGCTTTGGGTAGCTATCAGTCGGAAGAAATTACGGAATATTTGAGGCCATATTTGGATTCAGATTCTGCTGATATTCAGGCTAATGCGGCGGTGGCTTTGGGGCGGTTTAAGGATTTGAGAGATGCTGTGGAGGTTGTTTTGACTGATCTTTTGGATTCTGGTGATGCGAAGAAGATTGTTTCTGCCCTCTACGCTATCGGTGAGCTAAATTTTATTGGTCGTACTGGTGACTGTTTAGAATTCTTGGAAGTGGAAAATCTCAATGTGAGGATGGCTAGTGCTTTTGCGCTTTTAAAATTAGGGGATAAAGCTGCGATTAAGTCGATGGAGGAGTTTTTATTTGAGGGGAGTCCTGAGCTTTCATGGCGGGTGCAAACTATGCTTAGTAATATGAAGGGGAGATTAGTGAATAAAATTATTCGATTGGTGAGGAAAACTGCTTATGGTAAGATAAAAACAATTGTTAAGAATATTGATACTTTTACGGATTTAGACTTGGATCAGTTGATTGAATTAAGACGTTTATATTGCTTAGTTGAATTGTTTACTGAAGTGGAAAGTATTGATGTGATTATCGAACAAAATAACTATTAACCTCAGAAATATGGAACAAAATTTGCAAATTTCTTTAAAGGAAAGACCTGAAGGTCAGGATTATCAAGTAATATCATTTCATGGTGAGTTTGATGCAACTTGTCTTTTGGATGAGCATCAGCTCTGAGTTGAGATGAATTCAGTTCAGCTTTTTGAGCTTTGTTGACTGACACTGCTCAGCAGTCCAAACAAGTTGTCCTTGTTTTCTTCTTTGGACAA
>CAYMGN010000080.1:0-6631 GCA_964389995.1 uncultured Candidatus Peribacteria bacterium
TTAAATTATGTCAAACCAATGACAGACAGTTCCATTCACGGAGTGACAACACAGCAGCTCCGACATACTGAGCAGAGATAAATGCGAGAGCGCCTGAAAACTCTGCTATTTTTTCTAAAATGTAATTACCCAAAGCTACACGGTTGGTTAATTCAAAGTCCTCGTTAAAAAGAACTTTTGTAAAAACTTTAACGTTCAACTCGTTAAAAGCCTCTTTGAGGAATTGACTATCCTTATCAATGTGGTTTGCCTTTTGGCTAATCTCATTGGAGAGAAAGTCTTCTAATTCTTCTATTTGGTCAAATTGGTTGACAAGTTTTTCCACCTGGACCTCTATATTACGAGATGATTGAGCTGCTTGAAATGAGAAACGCATCGCCATTGTGCCGGTGGTAGCTGAGCAAAAATCACGCCAACAAAAAATCGTGAAAAAAGGTAATATTACATGTCAATCAACTAGTCAGTTGTCGTATTTATCCAATCGGCGATGATGATAAATACTCGGAATTTATGAGTGTTTAGGTTTTACAGCGATTAGATTTTTGGAACGTCACAATACGGGTAGACGCTTGGCCGGATTTCGGCCACCCCTGTCGAAATCCGGCCACCCACCCACTCAGATATTCCTTTCCGACCCGCATTAACTCAAATTAAATGTAACAGTGTAGAAGCTCCATTTAAGAAGAAAAAACAAAAATTTGACTTTTGAAAAAATTAAGATACCATCTGATTGTCTATTAATCAGGTCGGTGCAATTCACCTATTTTAAAGCTTGAATGGCCATTCAAGCATTCACCCAAGATATTAACTAAACTCGATTTTTACCACGACTATCCGTGCCAAAACTGTCCGGGCCGACAAATGGGATTAAGTTCGGAGGGTACGTGAGTCCTTATTACTTACGAGTACAAGGTCTACTTATTGAATTTGGCACAATTATTGAAAATCTTTGTTTGGTTCCGCAATAAAACAACTTTTCTAAAGGAATGCATTTTGGCAAATAACACGGCACGATATCACTACAAGTATTTAGAAGACTTATCACTCTCTACTGATTTGGTTTTTACTTTGAAGCTTCTAATCTGGTGCTTTGGCCTAGTGCTAGGTGGTATTTTCATTAGCGTAGACTTTATGACCATCCCAGGGGTACTACTAATCGGAGTTATGATGGCTCATGGAGTTGAGCTACAGCACCAGAGTTTACATTTAACAGCTTTTAGGTCAAAGAAGTTAAATTGTCATATTGGATTCTTACTCGGCATACCAATGCTCGTTTCATTTGCTCATTACCGTAAGAAACACTTGTTTCACCACCGCTATTTGGGGACCGACAAAGACACTGAGTTTTTCTCAACCAGCTCTGAAGACTGTAAATCAACTGTATCACTAGTCAAAAAGGCTTTCAGTCGTGAAAGACCTCTGGCTGTTATGAAATCTTTCCATGCATCATTGTTTCCAATTAGAGATGTGAGTTTGATTACCAAATCCGAAGTAAGGGATTACCGTCTTTTGGGAAGCATATTTTTGCTTTCCCTAATTTTCTCTTGTTTTATGGGTTCTTTTAATTATTGGCTTCTTGCTTGGCCAGTGCCACTGGTTCTCGTAGCAGAGCCCCTGCATTTTTTCATTGAAATGCCAGAGCACGCATTCAGCACTGAGGGTGAAACATCCATCTACAGGAACACTCGATCTATAACTGGTGGACGTTTTTCTCTTTGGTTTACCAATGGTAACAACCTTCATGTTGAGCATCACCTATACCCGAAGATCCCGATTGAACGTCTTCCAAAGGTTCATGAAGATATCAAAGGTGAAATTACAATGCTCAATACGACGTACGGTGAATTTTTTAGGGAGTTTCTTCAGCATACAAAATCTAAGTTAGCAAAGGTTACCCCATGATAATAGTACTTCAAGGATTGGTAATGGGACTCACCTATGCCATGCCAATTGGCTCTCAAAATGTTTTTGTATTGAATGAGTCATCAAGTGGAAAACTTATTCACGCTTTGAAAGTAGCCTCAATAGTCTCCGTCATTGACATTTCATTAGCCATCGCTTGTTTGTTTGGAATGAGTGCCTTAATTGATCTAGTACCAATACTCAAACCAGCGCTTTCTTTGCTTGGAGGCGTTTTTTTACTCTACCTCGGAGTAAAGATCATCAAAAGCGAAGGCCATGAAGAGACAAAAATTTCTAAATCTGCTAGCACAATCCAAAAGGTATTGGCAACTGCCTTTTTTTTAACTTGGTTTAACCCTCAGGCTTTGATTGATGGTTCGGTAATTTTCGGTGGTATAAGGTCTACCATTGAGGATCATCAATTATTAGGCTTTATGGTTGGTGCTTCCTTGGGATCAATCTTATGGTTTTTTTCACTATCTATCACGATAAATAGCCTTAAGAAATCGTTTACCTCAAAAACATTTAAGGTGCTTCATATATTATGTGGACTATCTATGATTGGCTTTAGCATAAAAATGTTTGCTAGCTTATTTGACTATGGGACCAATTTATGAATAGACTCCTTACATTTATTCTTCTGATATCTTCGCTTCCGATAAATGCAGGTGAATCAAAGAAAACATTGCGGATCGCTATTCTCGACACTCTTGTTTGGGAAAAGATTGCGACTAAAAAATACGAAGCTGACTACCTGAAGGGTTTGGACCTTGCAAAGGATGAGGCTAGGAATTTAGGTTACGAGGTCAACTACAGGAAGTTTTCTTATGAGAAGGGCCGCTTATCGATCCTAAATAAGGTCAAAGAGGTAAAATTTTGGGATCCCCATTTTATTATTGGTCCAAGGTTTTCAAGTCTATTTTTGTTGTTGAAAGATCACTTTCGAAACACCCTGGTAGTTTCACCTCTTGCTACGGCAAATTCTGTAAGTAGACTTCCTGAGAACTTCTATTCCATTAGCCCCCCTAACAAGATTGGTGTTGCTACGCTTGCTAAGTTTGTCCAGCAGGAGCTCATGGGGCAAAGTATTCATCCGATCATCGAAGTCGACTGCAAATACTGTGTTGACTTTGCAAGAACCTTCAGGGAGGAAGCCAAGAAAAGAAAGCTAAAGCTTTCTCCAAAAGATTCTTACTTCTTATCGAATGAAGTAGAGAATGTTGATATTGCAAAGTTAATTACTCAAAAAAATGAAGATGATGTCTTTCTTCTACCAAACCGCTCGTATACCTCGGGGACACTTATGGGCAGAATTTCAAATCAGCTCAAAAGAAATAATGTGATTTTTTTGGGAGCTGATGGTTGGGGAGATTGGAGCGCTGGCTATACAGGTAAATTCCGATCGCACTTCAAGTACAAAGGTTACCGAGTGACTCCATGGACTTATGACAAGACTGATTCACAAACGTCACGGTACATTAACCTCTTCGAAAGGAAATTCAAAACAAAGCCTAAGGGGAATATTTCCCTAATATCCTTTACTACTGTTATGGCCGTTGTAAATTCTCTCCCCAAAAAAGGACTAAACCACAAGCTACACCCCTCAGAAGTCTTGAGTTCTTTTTTAGTGAAAAAAAGGAGTGTTCCTAACTATGGAAGACCCTCACACTTTGCTGTTTACGAACTTACTCAGGAAGGTGAGTCACTGACTAACATAATTAAATCTACAGGCGCTGGGAGCTAAAGCATGAGTTCAAACCCAATATTAATTACCGGAGCAACAGGTGGGATCGGTACGGATCTTTGCCATCACCTAGCCGAAAAAAAATACAGTCTCATATTATCAGCTAGGAATGAAGAGAGGCTCCTGGAACTGTCTACTGAGTTAGAAAAAGAGTATGGTATAAACCACTCAATTCTTGTTCATGACTTTAGTTCTGATACCAATCAGGGCATTGATGACCTTATGTCATCTCTTAGACGACCATTAGGTGGATTGGTGCTAATGCCACCTCAAGACAAGCCTACTACTGACTTTTACCCAAGCAATGAATCATGGATGGAAACATTTAAAAACGGCTTTATAGGCCCTCTTGCGCTCCTAAAACAATGTACCCCACACCTCGAAAAAGCAGACAAATCCAAAGTTGTAATAATTTCAGGCATTTCTTCGAAGCAAGTATTGAGTCATTATGCGAAAAGCAACGTCCTAAGGACTATGTGGGTCGGACAAGCTAAGACAATGGCACATGCATTAGGTCCAAAGGGAATTTCTGTCAATACCCTTTCAGTAGGTGGTGTCCTGACAGAAAAATATCGGGATAGGTTGTCCAAAAAAGCATCTGACAAAAACCGGACCTTTGAAGAGCAGATGGATGAAGAAGTTTCTAACGTACCATTAAGAAAGTATGCAACCACTAAGGATGTCGCCAATGCAGTTGAGGGCCTTCTTTCCAGCTTTTCCGATCATATAACCGGGGTAAATATAACCTGTGATGGAGGCTTTACTCGTGCCTACTAGCAAGGCTGTGGCAAAGCATACTTCTATTGAAAACGAAATTCGCAAAAGCATTAGTCTACGGATTAGGTTAGTTTTTGCGATTACCACTATGAGTCTTTTGATTTTTTCCACCTATGAAGTCAAAAAGTTTGCTCACAACCTAAAGAAAGATTTAGACGCCAAGGTCTACTACCTAAAAAACACCATTATCTCGGAGATCTTGGTTGATAATAAAGGATCTATTCAATTTCTCCTTGAGGATTTTAAGAAAAAGAATAATCTCGCTAGCATTTTATGGATCAGCGATAGTGAACAAATAAAATCACCGCAATTGAAGTGGACATCAATTCTTGGTTGGAATTATCGTCACCCCGTTCTTGGCTACGAAGGAAAAATATCTTACGGTTATTTAAGCCTAGAGGGTAGTTTCAATCAAGATAATAACCTTGTCAGAACCTTAGGACTTCCATTGATACTGGTAATTGTATTTTATGCTGCTATAACAATTGCCCTGAAGCCTTTGAGTAAAGAAATCCCAGAAAAGCTTTTTTTACAGCCTATTAAGATATTGGTTCAAATATTCTCTTCAACAAATCTGAGCGGGATTTCGAGAGTAGAAGATATCAGGAAGTATAGTGAGTTAAGAACACTTGTCGACGAACTCGTACTGCACTTCAAGGATAGGGAAAAAATCGAATCTGAAAGGGTCGAAAATCATAAAAATGCCGCCATCGCCCAAACCACACAAATGCTTGCCCACGATGTGAGAAAACCCTTTACAATGCTTCGTTCTATTCTTGATATGTTTGGTAGAATGGATGGAGACGATATAAAAGAAAGAGTTTTTACTTACAATGGAGAGGTGGAAAAGGCCATTAAAAGCGTCGAAGGTATGCTAAGTGACATAATGGAAGTAGGTTCTGAAAGAAAGCTTTACCTCCAACCTGTAGTCCCAGATGACCTGATTTTATCCTCACTTACCGATGCGTTTGCAGTCAGAGAACATGCAGAGGTAAATGTTTCATACGATCTCCATCATAGACACAAGGTAGAGGTAGACCAAACCAAAATAGCCAGAGTCTTTGATAACATCATTGGCAACGCAATCCAAGCTATGGCTGGCAAGGGTAAGATGTGGGTCCATACAAAAGAGTTACCTGGTCACAAGATTGAGTTCTGTATTGGCAATGAGGGTTCTTACATTGAGCATGAGGATCAAGAAAAACTATTTGAAGCTTTCTTCACGAAAGGCAAAAGTAACGGCACCGGGCTTGGGCTTGCCATAGCCAAAAAAATCGTTACAAAGCATGGTGGTGATATCCGCTGTCAATCAGACAAAGAAAAAGGAACAGAATTTCTCTTCACATTGCCCTACAACCCCGGAGAAAAATGCCAGCCAAAAAGCAACTTGCCCACATACAGAAAAGACTTCAAGGATTTTAAAAAGGTGCCGAAAGGAGTCAGCGAAGTAGCCGAGTTAGAGGCTAAACTGCGTGATAAAATCCAAAAAATGGGAGGAAAAATCCAGATTTTGGTCGTTGATGATGAGGCTATATATCGCAGTGTCATCCAGTCAAAGATATCCCTCAGATCCCCACTAAGAAACTTCGTTGAGTTTAACCTAGCAAGAAACTCACGAGAAGCCCTGCATATCGTCGGAGAAGTAAAGCCGGCAATCATCATCATGGATGTGGATCTAGGGGAAGACTCCATGAATGGCCTAGATACCGTAGAAAAGATCAGGAGAGTAAACCAGCAGTCAAAGATCTGTATCCATTCCAACAGAGGTTCTTTCCAATTTAACGAAAAAGCACACAGAGTCGGGGCTGATATTGTCATTCCAAAGCCTATCTCTAAAATGCAGCTTTTAAACCTATTTGCTGAAGTGTTAAATCCCACGCTAAAGCAGGTTTGAGTTCGGCTCATATGCTGCCATAATGTAAGCGCCTCTTTTTACCCATCTAGAAAGCAATCCTCATAGCCGCTATCTTTGCTCTGTTAAAACTACAGGAGGCAAAGTTAGACACGATTTTAAAAAGTACTCGATGACATGACTGGAAAACGATTTTTAATACCTAGGAGTCTTCGGATCTCAACCCAGATGAGTTCTGTCGTTAAAAAAGCTGCTTATTTCCGAATGCCTTTGATCGATAAATTAATTCTCATGATTACAATGTAAGCGGCTTTTTTTACCCACCTTGCTTTAAAGGCAAAAGCTCTTCCAGGTCA
>CAYMGN010000081.1:0-3844 GCA_964389995.1 uncultured Candidatus Peribacteria bacterium
ACCTCACCCATAAAACCTTCCTCATCAATCGCTACCACAGCAAAATAATATGGCCGGCCATTTTCTAACTGCGGCACATACCAAGTAGTAGAATTATCAAAAGTATCCACAGCTCGGTCTAATCGATCAGGAGCAGTACCAAAAAAGACTCGATAATTAAAAATTGGATTAGTAGAAATATCAGGAGCAGACCAATTTAAAGTGACCTTAGAATCAGAAGGTATCGCAAATAAATCCTCCACCGCGCCAATCATCACTACCTCAGTTTCAAAATCATCAACATCACCAGTTATCACCTCCAACAAAGCTTCTTCATCAAATCGAGATTCGTTACCCAATTGATCAACCAGGACAAAAGTCATCGGATAATTACCAATTTCCTGCGGCGCTCCTAATTCTGCAAAATAATACCCTTCAGCCGCATACTCCAAATCATAAATACTGTTAGCAAAAAGTAGCGCCGCCTGAGAAAGCTCAGCGTCAACATAGATCTTTACAGTCACCAATGCCCCAGGAGTCACCAAAGACTCCGGCTCTATCACCACATCAGTAATTTCCGGAGCAGAGGTGTCGATATTAAACACCACCGGATCACTAGCCTCAATCACTGTACCCACACCATTGACTTCAGCAACATAAACCTCATGAGCACCGTCTTCTAAAGGAGAAGTGGTAAAAGTAAAGCGGCCTTCATCATCAGCCACTACCTCACCGATCTCAATTTCATTATCAAAAATTTTCACCTGAGCCCCGGCGGAAGCCGTACCACTAATTACCTGAATATTATTACCGTAAGTCCCGGAAACAGGATTGATAATAGAAACAGCTGCATCGCCACCATCATTATCAGCAGGACCATTGTTACCAACCTCAAAAGTCGCCGTGCCAAAGACCGCCGGATTATTCAAATCTCTCACTTCAATTTCATAGTCGCCTTCCTGCTGAAAAGACATAGCCAAACTAAAAGTATGAGCCCCCAAATCTTCAGCCACAAACTGATAATCATCAGGCAAGACCACAAAATTACTATTATCACTCACAACTGAAAACCTCACCTCTCCACCATAACCAAGCACAGCTTGATCTTGAGCATCATAAGCGGTGACAGTAAAACTAATCGAATCTCCAGGCGTAATAGTCGCCGGCACATCCTCAAACTCCAAATAATCAGCAGCGCCAGCCGAAGCCCCTTGAGCAGCCACAATCGAAGGTCCAGGACGATAGTTATTAAAAATATAGTCACTACCACTAAAATAAACAATCTCAGAAACTTCTGACATTTGCTTATCAGCAGTGAGATCATAAAAAGTATATACAACACGCCCCTCAGCATCAGAATCAACTTCAAATCTCACTTCACCATCACTATCTGTAAACTCATCATCTAGCGGTGCAATTTGGTCACTGGGGTTACTAGAAATAACTTTAATCCTATGACCTTCTACACCATTTCCATATTTATCACTCAACTTTAAAGTCAAAACCGGTTTTTCACCGTCCGACTTGATTACTAAATCCTTTGGAGAAACTTCAGATTGCACGGGTGAAACATCGGCCGCAAACACTTCAAACTTAGATACATTTTGTGAATAATTAAAATTATCTGACTTTGCTAGCAACATATAAACGCCATTTTCTCTCAGGTAGTAAGAGGAAATTTCATATTTTGCCACGCCAGACTGGTCAGCAACCGCTTCAAAAGTCACTATATCCGCATCAGGCTGCCTCAACCAAAACTTAACTTTCTCTCCCGGATAGATCTTACTAGTCCTTACGATCGCATCATTACCGGCATAAACGTCATTAACATAGGCTTCAACCACCGTCGTATTTGCAAGAGCAAACAGAGGTAGCCATAAAGCCGCAAGCGCAGAAACAACCAAGAAACTAATATTTTTTTTCATTTCTGTTTTTATTTTTATCTCATAATTATACTATAAATAAGCCTTTAAGTAAATCGTCGGGGCCACAAAAACGTCTATAAGTCAAACGATTTTCAAAAGCAAGAAACTCTGCTATTATTCAAAAAACTATTTTCCAACATGAATATTAAGAAAAACTTTTTAGCCACAATCCTCGTATTAGCACTTAGTGCAACTCAAGCTTTTGCATCCACAGTCGAGGAAGTAGGGGAGACACTAGACGATGAAGCCACTACTAGCGAAAATGAACTAGACATAGGCACCGAAGACAACACTCCCACTTATCTGACACCAGTTATCAACATCCCTGAAAACATCGCTATTCAAAAAAGTACTATCTTTGACGCATCACGCAGCTTCCTACCTGATCCAGACGCTGATGTAACTTATACTTGGAATTTTGGCGACGGTAATCAAGACGAAGGTATTGAAGTACCATATTCCTATCAAGAGCCGGGACATTACACAGTAAAACTCACAGTAAATGACGGAAACGACGAAATAACTGTCACTAAAGAAATTTTTGCTTACCGCAAATTAATTTTAATGATCAGCGACGACAGTAACGTAAAAGAGAGAATAGAAAAAAGTATCCAAGATGCACAAGCTCAAGGTGTATTGATCGAATTAATCGAAAGTTACGGTAGCAGTACGGAATTTATTTCGGAAGAAGTCCTCTCCCAAAAAATGAAAGAAAGCTCTAAAAAAATAACAGAAGCTGACCAAATCCTGATCTGGACTAAAGCCAATGCCGGACTAAACGCTCTTTCCCGTTTTATGCAAAGCTCTCGTGAAGAAGAAATCATCCTCAATGATAAAACCATTACCATTATCGACAATGACGTCAATCGCAACATCAGTCGTATCCAAAGACAATTTGATCTCATCAAGCCTCGCGCAATTATTGTAGTACAGGAGGGCGCACGTTTTGTACTCATCGAAAGCCAAAATGACGATGAATTCATCAACACTCTCGACCAAAAAGGATACGATTTTCAGCTCGTAAATAGCAAAACCAGACAATTTAGACTCTGGAATTTCATGTCGTACTTCGTCAACATCCTCATCGACAGCGGGATACCTGACAACACAATCGCACTTCTGCTCCTACTACCAGTAATCGCTACAGTCGTCGCCTTTATGAGACAAGTAATTGGTATTACCACTTATGGACTTTATACACCAACAATTATTACTCTTTCCTTTCTCGTAATCGGTATTTCTGCCGGATTACTGACTTTATTTACAGCTGTAATCGTCGCCGCCGTCGTCAGAACCATTCTCAAAAAAGTACGGATGCTCTTTATCCCCAAAATGGCAATTGTAATCACCGCAGTTTCACTTTCATTGCTCATCCTACTAATCATCAGCATTTACTTCGAATTATTTGACGCCGAATTTATCTCTCTCGCAATCTTCCCAATGCTTATCCTCAGCACCTTAGTGGAAAAATTCGTCAGCACCAAAACTGGCAAAGGTCTTTCTTCAGCAATTTTTCTCATGACCTCCACTATCATCGTCGCCCTCATCGCTTATTTTATCGCCGGTGGCGAAATCAACCTTGGTTTCACTCAACTAAAAATGGAGTCGGTTAAGAATCTAATGCTCAACTATCCGGAAATCATTCTACTCTTATTAATACTAAACATCATCCTCGGCAAATGGACAGGCTTGAGAGTGATGGAAATCATCCGTTTCCGCGAAATATTAAGACACACTGAAGAATAATTATGTTTTGGAAAAGTAAAGGGATCCTGGGTATTAACGCACGCAACCTGCTCTATATCCGCCCCTACAACAAAAAGAAGGCCATCAAACTCGCTGACGATAAGATCCGCACTAAACAATTTCTCTCCGTCGTCGCGATCGTCTACACGAGCCTCGTGGCGATGATGCAGAGGACATGAAGAAGCTGATCGCCT
>CAYMGN010000081.1:3854-6608 GCA_964389995.1 uncultured Candidatus Peribacteria bacterium
ACTAAACAATTCCTCTCAGCCCGCAATATCCCTGTACCGAAACTAATCAACATCATTCGCACTCATGACGAGCTCGAAAATTTCGATCTCAACAGCCTCCCCAGCAGCTTCGTCATCAAGCCAAATAATGGTTATGGTGGAGAAGGAATCATCGTCATTAAAGAAAAGAAAGAAAACTACTGGATCACCACGAATGGTAAAAAAATCAACGCCGAGGAATTAGTCGATCATCTCGGAGATATTTTAGATGGACGCTTTTCGATTTCCAATGTCAGCGATTTCGCTCTTTTTGAGCAACTGATTATTACTGACGATGTTTTAGGAAAATTTAGTTACAAAGGCCTACCCGATATCCGCGTTGTCGTCCATAATCTCATTCCAGTAATGGCCATGGTCAGACTCCCCACACGCGAATCAGACGGCAAAGCCAATCTCCACATGGGCGCCATCGGTGTCGGTATAGATATAGCCAAAGGTGAAGCCACTTACATCACCTACAAAGGCAAAATTATCGAAGAAATACCGGACATGACCGGAAACATTCGCGGTGTAAAAATACCATACTGGGACAAAATTCTTGAAATTTCTTCTAAAGTACAACTAATAACCAATCTCGAATACCTAGCGGTCGATATCGCCCTCGACAAAAACTACGGCCCGGTACTCCTAGAAATAAACGCCCGTGCTGGCCTCGGAGTACAAATCGCCAACCTGGCAAAACTAAGAAAAAGGCTGCAAAGAATAGAAGGCGTTAAAGTAAACACCCCGAGTAAAGGGGTCCGCATTGCAAAAGATATGTTTGGCAATACAGTCGAAAAAGAAATCAAACATCTATCCGGTAAAGAAGTAATCGGTATCGAAGAAACCATTGAAATCATCGATAAAAAAGGTACATACAAAGTATCTGCCGTTATCGACACTAGCAAAAAGCGCAGCATCATCGATGAAAAATACGCTCAAAAAATCGGCCTCCTCCACAATCTCAAACGCTACGATCAAGAAAAAGGCACTCTCAAAATCAAATTTACCCTCAAAGAAAAACGAATCCAAACAATCGTCGACGTAGAAAATATCCCCAATAACGAACATAAGTTTATTCTTGCCACTCGTGATCTTGGTGGCTTCCTGATTGACACCAACCCCATACAAAAGAAAAAACCTGTGAATATCCCTACAATTTCCAAAACTGAAGATAAAAAACATACCGAAGATCAAAACACCACTACAACTCAAAATCTTCCAATTAACTACCAAAACATTGATCAGCAACTGAACTACATCGACAGTAAACTAAAACTGCTCTATCATTTAAAACCACTAAATCTCAAAGAAGAAAAAGAGAGATTTCTTAATAATCCAGACTACAATCCTCAATTTGAATACCCCAAACTCAAATTCAATCCTCTGGAACTGATAGACCAATTAGAAAAAATCGATTTTGACGAGAGCAATGCTGGCAAAATATTTGAAGACAAGAAACATGAAATACTGAAGAAAATCGCCGTACTTGAAGCAATCGAAGAAGAACGATTTACCCAAAACTCTATCAACCTTTTTGGTAAACCTGATCAAAATGACCTCCAAAGAGCAATTGATTTCCTTAAAGCTATTCCCAAAAAAGATGAAGAAAAAGAGGACAAGACAAACATCACCGCTGAAGAAGCTGAGCAAATATTCAATGAAGTCTTTAAATCCTATGGACTCCATAAATGGCGTACCAAAATTAAAGAAAACCTTGTAGCCAGATGTGTAGCCGGCAAACACAATCGTATGTTTGTCCGTGCGGGAGCAAAATTTCGCAAGAAACACATTAAATCACTAATAGTTCATGAGATAGAAACTCATATCATTACCGCCGAAAATGGTAAAAATCAAATTTATGAAATCTTTAATCGTGGCTCCGCCAATTACCTTCAAACTCAAGAAGGACTAGCGATGTATAACGTAGAAAAAGAAACCGGAGATCTCCTCAAGCACAATATCGGTGCACTCAGTCATGTAGTATCCATTCACGCTGCTCTCCAACAGTCTTTCTCTGAGGTCTACCATACTCTTAGGGAATTAAAAGTACCAAAAAACAAAGCCTTCGCCTCAGCTCTCAAAGCCAAGAGGGGACTGGGGGACACATCAAAACCAGGCGCTTTTACCAAAGATCTCATCTACTTCAAAGGCTACTATCAAATAAAAGAATACATCGAAAAAGGAGGCACGATCAAAGACCTTTATCTTGGAAAGTTTAACCTCGATGATCTCGAAATAATCAAAAAAATCCCCGGCATTATCCCACCAAAGATTCTACCCCGCTGGCTCGATCAATAAATAAACATCGCATCCCCAAAACTATAAAATCGATAGCCTTCTCTTTTAGCTAGTTCATAAATCTCTAAAACTCTAGCAACAGGACCCTTCACTCTCTTATGTTCTAAAAACGAAGCCACCAACATGATTAAAGTACTTTTTGGTAAATGAAAATTAGTCACTAAAGCATCTACAAATCTCCACTGATATTTGCCAGGATAAATAAATATATCTGTTTCACCAGAAGAGGGGACTAAAACACCATCCTTTGCACAAGATTCTAAAACTCGCACCGAAGTAGTACCAACAGCTATTACTTTTCCTTGATTTTCCTTGGTAGCATTCAACAAGCTCGCTTCCTTTTCTCCTAATTCAAAAAACTCCTCATGCATGACATGTTCATCTAACCTATCAGCACTCACCGGCAAAAAAGTCCCACGGCCAACATGTAACAAT
>CAYMGN010000082.1:0-6509 GCA_964389995.1 uncultured Candidatus Peribacteria bacterium
TAGCCGCTACAACATGTATGCGATGACGGCAGCCCATAAAACACTGCCGTTTGGCACAATCGTCAAGGTCACCAATCTCGCCAATGGCAAAAGCATCGAAGTGAAAATCAACGACCGCGGCCCCTACGGCCCAGGACGAATCATCGATCTCTCCTCCAAAGCCTTCGAAGAAATCGCTTGGCTCGGTACCGGAGTGATCTATGCTCAAGTAGAAATAGTTTCCTCACCAGAATAATCCAACAATGACAGACAACATCCGCACAAGCAGAAGACCACGCAAAAAAACACTCAAAGCTCAAGCAAGAGAGGCGATCCGCTCTCTGATCATCAATATGTCCGCCTTGATTTTAGTACTGGGGCTAAGTTTCTTTTGGGTTACTAACTCCCAAGCCCAAAAAGGAAACACTCTCGACCAACTAAAAAACGAAAGCGAAGCCCTCCTCCTCGAAAGCCAAAGACTAAACTCGCAGATCACTCAAGCTGCCGCTCTCAGCAAAATTGAAGAAAAAGAAAAAGTTAGCCAAATGACTACGGAAAAAGAAAAAAGCTACGTTAACCCCGATGACAATATCGTCGGCTTTAATGAATAAGCGAAATTTCCAATTGACTTTGAGCAGATAATTCCTATACTAATTGGGCATCTTAACAACAAGAGAAGCACAGAAACTCAACTGTGGCGCCATCGTCTAGTGGTTAGGACGCCAGGTTTTCATCCTGGAAACAGGGGTTCGATTCCCCTTGGCGCTACCAGCAAAGCCAGCAGAAGCTATATTTCACCTCAGGCTGCGAATAATATTTAAAACACGACCATTTTAGGTCGCTTTTTTAAATATTTTCTTGCTTCGGCGAAATCTCACTTCTGCTGGCTTTGCTGGGGCTTTTGGGGAAGATGCGAGACCATTGATGACATTGGCTGTGGGCCAGGGTGAGTCAACATACACTACCGATCGTCGATGCCGTCGATCTCGAAAATCCCTTGGCTATTTATTTCTGGAAACTGAAATGAGAGCCAACAGCGGATTTTTTTATTATGATGAGGCCTTAAAATTAGTGATGAAAAGCTTGCGAAAAAGTGGCCTCATCGAAACTGTGCGCTACTTTAAGCACCGAAAATTTGCCTAGCACATATATCACCAACTATGGGCCCGTATGGCTAAAAGAGGACTATGCAGGGGGTGCATAGTCGCAGAGTCATTCAGAGCGGCGGAAAATTCACCACCTTATTTGACGGGACAGTTCTGTCTGTCTGCCGTCCTCTGAAAATTACTCTATCAAACCCTTTTCTTCCCGAAAAGCGAAGCTGGACTTTCTTTATTAGTCCTGGAGGCCATTCCTTGGCCCCGAGTAAACATTCGCAAACCAAATCCAATCGTTCGCATCTTCCTTGATCTGACATATGATCTCCTTGCCCTTCGGGATCAAAGATCCCCCTGCATGATAAGAACTTGAGCTGTCTACTCCTCCCCCTAACCCGGGACTTCCCAGATTAGCAGCAGACAAAAAACTCTGCCATTTTATAAACCATTTGCTTAAAAAAGTCAAATCTACCAGCTATAACCAATCAAACGATATTTACCTACTTTTTGTTCCACATCGGATGCTGCTTGACCAAGATAGTCCTCCTCAAAATTTAGATAAAGCACTAAAGGCAAATCATTATCAAAAATCATTATCCGATCCCAAATATCAGGATCATCCCATCTCGGAGCTAAACGGTCATGATCCAAAATGACCTTGGACAAAGTTTTTCCCCACACTTTTGCATCTCGCCCTGGTAAATCACCACATAATTCTGGCTGCAAAAATTTGACAATTCGTGATGGTAAATAAAGCAATTGTCTCCTTGCCACCCTTCTAGCATCGATCAGCATAGTCTCTCTCACTTCATCCGGAGTGAGGAGTTCGCCCACTCCTAAATTAACAATAAAATCTCCCTCTTTTTGAAAGTCAAGAGCCTCTTCAGAAAGTTCAATCAGTCTTTCTACCAATTGCTCTTTTGTCTCTACTGAATCAATCAGCTCTTGAGCAAAATCATCTGCCAGCTCAACACAGGATTGATAAATAAAAGCCAATTTTTCTTGCACGCTATACCTCTGAGCAAAATAATCCTCTTTATAAGTTTCTAACATTTGATAATAGATTGCATCTCCACCCGGATCACGAAAGCAGCTAATCATCGCCCTGATACAAGCAACCTCCTTTACAACCTCCCCAATATTTTCATTGAGCACACTACTACGAAAATTTGATTGCCCTAAATGCCGCATTACAGTTATAAAATCCAACTGACTTGGATCGGACAATAAATCCAACATCGGCTCACGCAATCGTGGTTCTCTTGGAGTATCCACCGTTTGATAATTATCCCCTGTTCTCAATAATGGCATCTCCATACCCGGCTCTGTCCCTGGCCTTTTTGCTCCTCTCGTTTTTCTATTGTCTAAGGGAATGGGGCGATATCCCAGTTTAGATTGCTCAAAAGTCATTCTCTATTTCGTAGTTAAATTTTAAATCAACATTTATTAAATCTACCGCTTTCTTTTTTCCTTGTCCACCTCAATCGAAGCTCCTATACTAAAAACATGAGCTGGAAAACCCTCAAATCTCGCAATCTTGTCGAAAACCAATTTCTCACTGTTTCCGAAAATCTCTGCCAAAAAAGCAATGGCCAATTAGTCGAGCACTACTATATAGTCGAAAGAAAAGATGTAATTGTAATCGCCACCTTCACGACCGAACAGCAATTTGTCCTTATCAAACAATATCGCTATCCGGTAAACGACACCGGTTGGGAAATCGCCGCCGGTTATATCGAAGAAGGAGAAAAACCGGAAAAAGCGGCCGTGAGAGAATTACTAGAGGAAACCGGCTACCAAGGTGCAGAAATCATCGCACTCGGCAGCCACTATGCCTCCAGCGGAGTCATGAACAACACTATCCACTTCTTCCTCGCCCTCAACGCCGACAAAATCCAAGCCCCCCAACTGGACCCTCACGAAGAAATCTCTGTCCACCTCTTCACCCCGGCGGAAACCAAAAAGCTCCTCAAAAAAAACGCCATCAAAGACCTTGCCTCCGCTCACGGACTCAATCTCGCCCTCCAGTACTTGGAAAAAAAACAAAAAATTTAAAAAACTTCTCATGGAAATTTATTTTGATTATGCAGCGGCCACCCCCCTCTCGGAAAAAGTACTTAAAAGCATGGAGCTCTACTTTAATAAACAATTTGCCAATCCCTCCTCCCGGCATCTCCCCGGACAAAAAGCGCGCATCGCCCTTGACCAAGCCCGCAGCAAAATCGGCAAAATCCTCGACTGTCGCCCCGATGAAATCATCTTTTGCAGCACTGGCACCGAGGCCAACAACCTCGCCCTCCAGGGATTTGCCAGAGCCAATCAAGATCGCGGCAAACACCTCATCGTTTCCCAAATAGAACATTCTTCCATCCTCGAAACCGCCAAATACCTCGAAAAAAAAGAAGGATTTACTGTCACCTACCTCCCCGTCGATCAAGCAGGATTTGTCGACCCCGCCCAACTCGCCGGATCACTAACTCCCGAAACCATCCTTGTCTCGATCATCTATGCCAATAACGAAATTGGCACTATCCAAAATCTCCGCGCCCTCAGCGAAATCACTAAAGAAAGAAAAATCACCCTCCACACCGATGCCTGCCAAGCAGCCGGAAAATTGCTCCTCAATGTCCATCACCTCGGTGTCGATATGATGACCCTCAGCGCCAGCAAAATTTATGGCCCTAAGGGTACCAGCTGCCTCTACAAAAACCATAAAATCACACTGAGCCCTCTCCTTCACGGTGGCGGCCAAGAATTTGGATTGAGAAGTAGCACCCAAAACGTCTCCGCCATCGTCGGATTTGCCAGAGCCTTAGAACTGGCTGACATCGAAAAGCACGACTATAACGAGCGCCTCAGCCAACTCACCTCCGAGTTACTCTCTCACCTCGGCAAAGAGTGCGAGATTACCCTCAACGGGCCGGAAATCGGCCCTCATCGCCTAGCAAACAATCTCAATATTCGCTTCCACAATATCGACAACAATCAACTCCTACTTCAACTCGATCAGGTCGGTATCGCCTGTAGCACCGGATCAGCCTGCTCGCAAAAAAACGAAGAACAATCGCATGTCTTAACCGCTCTCGGTTTGAACGAAGAAAAAGCCTCACAATCAATCCGTATTTCTCTCGGAAGTCCCACCACGACAAAAGAAATCCAATCAGCAAGCCAAATAATCCCCAAAGTAGTCGCGAAAATCAAAGAATCACAATAAGGAAAAGACCGCTTTAAATAAAGCAAAACTCCCTTAATCCAGACTAAGAATCCAGCCTCTGAAACTGTCAACAACATTTCTAAACTTGTCCTTTCAAACCCCAAATCTTTTTGATAATATCAGAGTCACCCACTAGATGTGGTGGATGACAAAAAGACTGTACTACTAGATATAGTACCCTCATTCCTATGAAATGCATCCGCCACATCCAGTTTCCCCTCTATTTTTTTAACTCATTTATCCATGTCCCCCATCCAAAAAGTAAAAAAAAGGAACGGACAAATCACCAATTTTGAGCACGAAAAAATCGTCGAAGCGATCTGGAAAGCAGCTCAATCAGTCGGTGGTAATGATCGGGAATTGGCAGAACAAATCGCCAATCAAGTTTCTGCAGTATTAGAAGTTTTCTACAAAGACGAAAACAACATCCCCACTGTCGAACAAGTCCAAGATTTGGTTGAAAAAATCCTCATCGAAGGTGGCCACGCCAAAACTGCAAAAGCCTACATCCTCTATCGCGAAAAACACAAACAACTGCGCAGCGAAAAGGAAAACATCCTCAATGGACTGAGCACTGAGCTCCCATTCACCGAAAACTCTCTCAAAGTATTGGCCGGCCGCTATCTCCAACGCAACGCCGAAGGAAAAGTGACCGAAAGCCCGGAACAAATGTTCGACCGCGTCGCCAATGCTCTCGCAGAAGTAGAAAAAGACTACGGTAAATCAGAAAAAGAAATCACCGAACACGCCGAAGAATTTAGAGAAGTGCTCTACAATATGGAATTTATCCCCGCTGGGCGCACTCTCGCCAACGCCGGTGGTGAAACCCGCTTGGTCTCTAACTGTATCGTCCTCCATTTTGAAGACAGCATGAAAGGGATTTTTGAAACCTTAAAAAACGCTGCCCTCCTCCAACAAGCAGGATCCGGCCTTGGTTTTGCCTGGCATCTTTTGAGACCGGCAGGACAACGAACGAAACAAACACAAGGTATGGCTTCCGGGCCGGTTTCATTCCTCAAGGCTTATAATGAGTCTTTTGGTGTGATCAAACAACAAGGTCGTCACGGTGCCAACATGGGCGTGATGCGCGTTGATCATCCAGATATCCTCGAGTTTATCGAATGTAAATGGAATGAAGGCGAATTGGTTAATTTTAATGTTTCTGTCGGAATGACCGATGAGTTTATGGAAGCTGTGGAGAGCAAATCTCAAGAACCATGGCTTTGTGAATGGAATGGCGTCAAAATGAAACCACGCCGCATCATCCGCAACCAAAGAGGCGCTTTTCTTGAAAGTATCGAAGAAAACATCACCGCTTCTGAATTAATGGACCGCATCATCAACGCCGCTTGGCGTAATGGTGAGCCGGGAGTACTCTTTCCTGATGCTGCCAACCGCACAAACCCTGTGCCAAAACTCGGCCGCCTCGAAGCCACCAACCCTTGTGGTGAACAATGGCTGCACGACGGCGATGTCTGTAATCTCGGTTCTATCAACCTCGCAAAGTTCGTCACCAACCAAGAAATCGACGAAGAAAGACTGCGCCACGTCACTGAAGTCTCCGTCCGCATGCTCGACAACGTCATCGATCTCTCTGACTTCCCAGTAGAAAAAGTAAATCAAACCTTCCGCAACAATCGCCGTATCGGTCTCGGGATCATGGGCTTTGCGGATATGCTCTATCAACTAAAAGTACCTTACAATTCTGAAGAAGGACGCAACATTGCTCGCAAAGTGATGAAACTGGTCAACGATACTTCTCACACTACATCAACCATGCTCGCTGAAGAAAAAGGCTGCTTCCCCAACTGGGAAATCAGTATCTTTGGCCCTTCCGAAAAAAATGTCAAAAGACGTAACGCCGCTCTCACCACTGTCGCCCCGACTGGTTCCATCTCCATGATCCACGACTGCAGCTCTGGCGTCGAACCATTCTTTGCCCTCGCCTACTACAAACAAGTAATGGGCGGACAAAAGCTCATCTACGTCAATCCTTACCTCGAAGCAGAATTGAAAAAAGAAGGAATGTATAGCGAAGAAATCATCGAAGCGATCCAAGAATCCGGCTCACTGCAAAACATCCCCGGCCTCCCCCACGAAATGAAAGACGTCTTTGTCACTGCCATGGATATCAGCGCCGAAGACCATATCAAGATGCAAGCGGCCTTCCAGGAGCACGTGGATAATAGTATCAGTAAGACTATTAACTTCCCTAACTC
>CAYMGN010000083.1:0-6290 GCA_964389995.1 uncultured Candidatus Peribacteria bacterium
TAACCAGCGGCGCAGTTCCATTCATAAACCTGCCTCAAAACTTAAACCAATAAGTTCGAAACAGACCCAAGGATTTAAAAAGACCTCTCAATTGCGAGAGGTCTTTTTAAATTTGAAGAACGATTACTCTTCTTCACCATTACCGACTGACGCACCAACGTCAACACCTTCACTGTCAGAAGAAT
The DNA here is from genome assembly GCA_964389995.1 of uncultured Candidatus Peribacteria bacterium. GTDB lineage: Bacteria > Patescibacteriota > Gracilibacteria > UBA1369 > LOWO2-01-FULL-3 > CAYMGN01. Next base: position 186 of record CAYMGN010000083.1, read on the forward strand.
CATCTTCCATTTCTTCTTCATCCTCCATATCTTCGTTGTCCATTTCTTCCTCAAATACCTCTTCAGTGTTCGTATCTATATCGGCTTCTTCATCTTGTCCACAACCGGCAAAGACGCCAGCAATGATTAGAAGACTAAGAAGTGTTATCTTTAGCGAGTTTTTCATAGTAAAAAACTTAAATTATACTTAAAGCACAGGCAATGCTACATGAATTTTTTAAAAATATCAAAATATAAAGTTAAAAATGCCCCGTTGTTAACGTCGCAATCTTAGGTACTTTGCCCCCTTGTAATTCAAGTGGGTGCTCGCACGATCCGGCCTCGACCGGAAAGAATTTAGAGCTCCCTTAAGAGCATTGATAGAGAGAGTAAGCTAAGTCCTGACGTGCAGCACAGAGCAAAGGCATTGTACAAAAAATATGAACATAAATCAAGAGTCTGTAAATAGATCTTGTTAACTCCCGAGCAGTAAAACGTAGCTCACCCCTTCATAAAGTACCCCGATTGTCCGCGCGAAGAAGGAAAAACCAAGAAAGTCACGCAGGATAAAAGCATCCACCAAAATAATCACCACAAAATACTTCAAGCCCTCGTCGAGATAAGTGAGATATTGACGATGCCAACGTTTCGGCACAAAAAGTCCTAAAATTTTAGAACCATCCAGAGGAGGAAAAGGAAAAAGATTAAAAATCCCCAGCACCACATTGAGCTGAAAGAGCGCCCAAAAAAACGCCAACAAAGCATCAGGCATATAGCCACCAAGATATTTAATCGGAAAGGCTAGGAAGAAAGCAAAGATAAAATTAGAAGCCGGACCGGCCAAGGCAGTCAAAGCATTGTCCCGGATCGGATGCTTAAAATTATTGGGATTAACCGGCACGGGCTTACCCCAACCAATCCGCATCGTCACCAAAAAAACAATACTCCCGATCATATCGAGATGAGCAATGGGATTGAGAGTCAGCCGCCCTTGATGCTTAGCGGTAGGATCACCAAGATAATAAGCCGCCAAAGCATGAGAAGCCTCATGTACAGCCACAGTCACGATCAAAGCGACCAAAAAAACCAAAAACCCAATAATATCCATTTCAAACATATGGACATGATACAAACTTTTTTCACGAATACCAACAAAATTTCTCTTTAAATTTTCCCACTTTTGCCTTAACCTGTGAGCACAAAAAAACAAGGAGAGGTGTCCGAGTGGTCGAAGGAGCACGCTTGGAAAGCGTGTATACGAGCAATCGTATCGAGGGTTCGAATCCCTTCCTCTCCGCCAGAAATTTGCCACCAGCAAATTTCCCTCACCCCTCAATCTCAACCTAAACCTCAATTCTTACTTTCCCTCCATCTCCAAAACTTCTCACTTCCTTTTCAACATACCCAAACACAAATCAAAATCTTCCCCCAATTTCAAGCTTGACAAGGCTGCAAAAAAGATGTAAATTAAGCGACTATTAAAAAACATCATGCCAAAACGCCCCAGCGAAGACTATAAAAGATTAGTAGAACTAACAAGAATCGGCGACCGTGATGCCGCCGAGATACTGCTAAACGAAGCCTCACATAGAGACGATATCCCCAACTCCCTATTAGCAGCAACCAACCTCGACTGGACCGAACTACACGAACGCGCCTCAACAAACGCCCCCGATCTAATCCGCTTCAACACCACCCTCGAAATCCTCACCAGTCAAAACGCCAATAACGTCGAGAATTTACGCATCGCTAACCTACCGGAAGGGCTAATTCCTCCTGATCAGCTCAAATGCCTCACAAAAATCGAGGATAGATTTTTTGATGTCGAGAATGGAGGGTTTGTAGAAATTGTATCAGAACGAGGCTTAAACGATTACAACAGGAACTTGATTAGTAATAGAACAACGATGAATTGCATCGACCAAAACCGAACTGAAATTGATTCAATACTAAAACTAAATGAAACAAGTCCAGTTTGGCAAAACCTAACATGGCCAGCTGTACTACAAAAGCTCCTAGAAAAACGCGAATTTAATCTCGAAGAAGACAAGACAGAAATCGGCTCAATGCTTCAATACGCCTCAAAAATGGTCTGGGGAGCAGACGCTGTCGGCTATTACGACATGCGTAAAAACAAGGACGAAAAAATTACCTCTGCCAAGGACTTCGAGTTTCTTTTTATTGATGGAGCAAAAGAATTTGAAGAGAATGGAGAAAGAGTACTAGTAAGAGAAATCACCATCTTCTACGAAAAACCGGATGGCACTACTGGAGAAATAAGACCGGACATGTCCCAAGCAGAAATGATCAGATTTATGGGATCTACCAATCCAAACGACAACAATTGGACCACCTCAGATTTAATAGCAGAAATTGAACGAAGAAAAGGTTGGCAATTCTGCGACTACGATGGCATTAGAAAAAGCATAAAACCTCCTTATCAATTGCCAAAAGACAAAAATTACGTCGGCAGAGTAGGTATCATGGAGGACTTAGGAGCGGCCGAAGCCGTATATAACAATACCAATTTTATTCGCGGAAGAAACAGAGAAGAATACCAAGAAGCCGTACTTACAAACAAAAGTTTATCAAACCGGAATGAAATCCGTGTAGTCCGCTTCAATCCAACCTCTGGCCTTACTCACATACACCGTGGCCGAGCTAAAGAGCGTCATTCAATCCGCGGAGCAATCCGCATGCTCAGAGGCTAAAATAAAGCTAAAAAATCATAAAAAACACCACATGGCAAGAAGCCAAAACCAAACCTATAAAAGAATCGTAGAACTAACAAGAATCGGCGACCCCGATGCTGCCGCAAGACTACTCAACCAAGCCTCATATTGAAACTAACTTTTTTGACATTAACGAAGGAGGAATAGTCGAAATAAAAAGGGGACAAAGCATGTATGAACACGAAAGTATCCTGAATCAAAATAGAAAATCCAACCAAGAATCAACCGATTCAACATTAAACAACCAGGGCCCGGCCTGGGGCAAACTGAGATGGCCAATATTACTGCAAAAGCTCCTAGAAAAACGTGACTTCAAAACCGCAGAAGGACAAAACAAGATTGACTGCTTACTTCATCACGCAAAAAAATGATATTAGTTTCAAGACCAGTTGGCTACTATGATCAACGAATAAAAAAGACCGATGAAATAACTTCCACAGGAGATTTTAAATTTTTCTTTATCGATGAAGATGCGGAATTTGAATTAGAAGATGATTTAGAAAAATATTGATAAGTGAAATAACAATTTCAAGCTAAACAATCATAAAACCAGCACATGACAAAAGGCCCAAACAAAACCTCAACAAAAAAGCCTTTAATATCAAAAAGCTCAAGTTACCCTCCGCTTCATTTCAAAAACAAACTCCACCACCACCTCAATCAAAGCACTCCGCTGATCGTTATTCAAGATCAATAAACCATCATTAGCAACATCTCGAGGACCAAAACCCGGCACACGTCCGGTGAGATAATCCAAAAAAGTACGAAAATAATCCGGATGCCACAAATACATCACCACCAACTCATTAGCATCCTCAATCGCCCTCACCGCTGCCTGCGACAAAGGATCCTCAACCTGATTATAAGCCCCAACATTTCCCCAAGTAGACAATCCTCGCCCCTCTCCCCGCAAACGTTGATTCAAACAAAACTGAAACAAAAGCCCAAACCAAGAGTTAATCTCTCCATTCTTCGCTCTTGTATACCAAGCCTCCAGATTATCCGGACTTTCATTTTCCGTCAAATTCTGCTGATAGGCATGACCCACCTCATGCAAAAAGCGATAACGATCAGCTTCATCCTGATTAGGAAAAAGCAGCTCACCGCTACGAAAGTCTTCCCCCAAACGAAAGATATAATAATAATAAGCGTCAGGCGGCATCGGATATTCACTAACAAAAATCTTCCTCGCTTCGTACTTAAACCCCCAACTACCACGCCACAAATCCACCCCCTCGATCTGCCCCTGCTCCACCAAAAAATCACCCAGTCTCCTAGTCAAATCCGCCTCCAAGTTATTCAACCTCCGAGGCAAAGTGAGACAGGCCCTTACGTCCTCCAACAACTGAGGATCACATTCTACGCCGTTTCGTTCTCTATCTAAAGAAACATTACAATGTTAAAGTGCCAAATTATGCCATAAAAAAGAACGCCAATCAAGCCCCCTGACCAACAAAAAAAACAAAATTCCTCTCAAAAACAGGCTTCATCACTTTCAAAATCATTACCTCAATACTCAGTCAATCTCATTACATTTCCCCTTTTATGAACTAAAGAAACATATTTTTCATCCGCAGTAAGATAAACCGCATCTAATTTTACGGCTACAGCATGATAAGAAGCTTCATAAAAAGAAATCTTTTTGTCTATATTCATAATTTCTAAAGCCTCTATCACCACCTCCATCCCTAATTCAACATAATCAAGACGCAGATTTAATAAGAAAGAATAGATTTCATTAGCTTTTTCTGGACATCTTCTTCCTAAGTAATTCAAAATCTCATAGCCAAATAAATTCGGTACTAAAAGTTCTATCTGCTTGTTTAAGAAGTCATCCTTAACTTTTTCAGCATATTCGTGATCTTTTTCTTCCTCATTTAACCATTTGATAACCACTGAGGCATCCACAACAAATTTTTTTCTACAATCTTCCGTCATTTCGAGTTTTTAAAAAGTCTTCCGTCGAAAGTTTTTTGCCTTCCTTTTTTGCAAATTTTCCCATTTTTTCAAAAGCTATCTTCCTTGCAACCTGTTTCAAAGCATCATCGAGCATTTCATTGACAAAGTCGCTCCTCTTACCAGCAGGAACCAAATCATTTAACTGTTCCCACAGAGAATGATCAATCATAAAGTTCACCCTTTTTCTATCAACAATCTTAGCCATAAAAATAAAAAATTTACTTACAAAATTTACACAACAATATTACACAAAAAACCCTCCTTTGTCAACACACTTCACTTACGTTAAATTGATAAAAATAACCTCGAGCATGAACAACTCCATCTACAACCACCACAAAAGCTTCGAATTCAACGCCGTCTTTGGTCCCTTCTGGGAAAAAGAAATGCCGGAAATCGCCCCCACTGAAGACAAGTACGACTTTCTCGGTCATCAACTTAACTCTCGCTTTGGTGTACCTTCTTGCGCACTTCTCGGCACCCCGCGCTATGTCCAATTCTTCTCACAAATGGGCTACGACCTCCTCACCTACAAGACCGCTCGCAGCGTCCAATGGATCGGCCACGACCACCCCAACTGGATCTACGTAGACCTCCCTCATCAACTAACCGCCGATCAATTATCCGACCTCCGCGTCACCGGCGGCCCCACCCCTTTTCCCAATCAAGAAGTTTCCACCGCCAACAGCTTCGGAGTCGCCTCCCCCAAACCTCAATACTGGCAAACAGACTTCGACCACGCTCAATCCCTCCTCCAACCGGGACAACTGCTAATCCTTTCTCTCATGACCTCCCCGCTCGAAGAAAGAAACCAAATAGCCGACGCCGAAAAACTCGCCCACCTCGCCCTCCAAACCAGCGCTTCCGTCATCGAACTCAACCTCGCCTGCCCCAACACTACTAGCAGCGGCCTCATCTACACAGACATCGAAGCCTCCGCTGACCTCTGCAAGGCAATGAAAAACATCCTCCAAGACAAAAAACTAATCGTCAAAGTCGGCTACTATCAAGACTACCAAGACCTCCGCGCCTTCCTCACCAAAACCAAAGACCACATCGACGGCATCGCCTCCACCAACACCTACAGCATGAAGATCGTCGATCAAAAGGGCGAGCCGGCATTCTTCAACCGCGATATAGCCGGCGTCTCCGGAGCCGCCATCCGCGACCTCTGCCAAGAACAAATCAAAGAAATCGCCAAACTGAAAAAAGAACTCTCACTAAAAGAAGAATTCGTCATCCTCGGCATCGGCGGCGTCACCAAAGACTATCACATCGACCAATACCTCGATCTCGGCGCCGACTTCGTCCAATCTGCCGCTGGCGTCTGGGCAAACCCCTTACTCGCCGCCGAATACAAAAACAGTGGCCCAATAAAAGGGGTACTGTTAAGCAAACGAAACTGAGTTAATAGTTTTTGCTAGGAAAGAAGCGG
>CAYMGN010000084.1:0-4659 GCA_964389995.1 uncultured Candidatus Peribacteria bacterium
CTTAAAAAACTGGCAAAAGCTTAGCACATAGAGCTCAAAATTCTAGATCTTCACTATATCAGGGAAAGTCACGGTCAAGACCTTAGAGTACTTGTGGTCGGAGGCCAGATAGTTTCTACTGGGGGACATTATTTTGATCCTCACATCTCTGATAATGATTTAGCGGTCATCAGTGATACCATTCAACATTATTCAGTCGACCTAGCTGGATTTGATTTTCTACTTTCCACTGACGGCCCGCTTTTTTGTGAAATCAATCTTGCTCCCGGATGAAGTGGCCGGGCAAGTAGCTTCCTTTTTCCGCTTGCCACACTGATCAATTCCAAAAAATCCTTTCCAAAAAAACTGAAAGCTCTATAATTCTCAAGAATTAAACTCGGCACATGTCCCAAAAATCTATCCGCATTTTTTCCACTGAAAAAGATAAGTACCTCAAACGATTTGAAGCTGCCGCTAAAGAGCTCAATCTCGAGGTGGTCACTTATCATTACGAAAAGTTTTCCTTTGCTAATGATCGACTCACTTATCGAGGGCGCAAAAGCTTTTCTGACTTTGATCAGAATGAATTAGTATTTTTTCGCCGTTGCGATTACGAAAATAAGAAACAATATTTTTGGTTACGGCTCTTAGCTTCTCTTGCTCGCGATTCTGGAGCACGGGTTCTCAATACGGACTTTATGGTTAATTTTCCTCTCCACAGCGGAAAACTTTTCCAAGCCGCTTATTTTTCCGCCAAAAAAATCCCTCACGTACCCACCTACCGCCTCAATCGCAAACTGAAGGAAGAAAGCTTCCCCATGATTATCAAAAAACGCTATGGCGCCTTTGGTCAAGACTCTCAGGTTGTAGAAGATCGTGATCAGTTCCTCGCCGCCAAAAAAAACATCAAAAATCTCAATAATTTTATTATTCAACCATTCTACCCCCTCGAAAAGGACGTTCGGGTCCTTATCCTCAATAATAAAATAGTAGGATCTGTCCTCCGTTCCGTGCGTATCAAAAATTCCAAAGAAATAAAAGTGAAGGTCGTCTCCGAGCACAAATTGAACGCCATCGAACAATCCATCGTCGATCAACTCCTCCAAAATTTCGATCTCGACCTCGCCGGCATCGATCTCTTCACCGCCAAAAATGGCAAAACCTGGCTCGGAGAAATCAATTTCTTCCCCAACTTTCTCGGCTTTATGAATGTCACCAACCAAGACGTCTTTCGCTTGATCTTGAGTAGTTTTTTGTAATAGGTTAGGAGCAGTTCCGTTCCTTGAAAACTCTAACCAAAAAGAGGTCAAACAAACATGAGTGCACATACATCAAACACTCTACCCTTCGACGACGACCACTATCATGGAAGCAAAAGGATCAAACAATACCCTCCACTACCAAATCTTAGACAGGTAGTTAGCGCATCCTGTAGCATGCCCCGGGAAGTTTTCGTCAATATGATGAAAGCCAATGGAGCTACTCTTGTACTGGATACAAGACAAAATCGCAGGAGGTATCGATTTTCTCGCTATAAAAACGATGAGCAATCGCTTCGCAATGCTTGTCGTTTTAGTGAAATTCAATACGAGGTCTGCGAAATACTCGCGCCAACCAAGGAAATAAGGCAAAGATTCCGACGTGACTTTCAAGAAAAGAAAGGTCACAAACGTAACCCCAATGCTTGGACTGAATATTTAGAGGCTTACGAAAATCTCTTGCAAAATCGGATGCCCTTCAAGACTGCGGAATTTGCCGATATTCTCCGCGGTCCCCACCAGACAATTGCGGTGGTTTGTGCATGTGCACACCACCATGATTGTCATCGCAGCTATGCCGTAGGATTAATGACTACTGTCCTACAAGGAGTAGAAATGGTAATCGCTTACCCTGATGGTGAACCTCCAAGACGTTCACCTCGTAGAATTCGCCGTAAACATTTCCCCTGGGCCAATCTTGCGCCCAACTGCAAGTGAGTAGTTGAAATGGCAGATCAAAAAAAGCCTTATCGTCTCTTAGTGATGTCACATACCCGAATTGGACCTGGAGGTTTCTGTACAAATCTGGGCTATTGGTTTGAATCCGAGCGCAGATTAGTCCAGTTTCGTCCTCGAACAGACAGTAATAACCCTTTAAACTATGCTAGTTTCAAGGGTTCGTTTCCTCGTATCCAAAAGGACTTGAAGCCGGGATTAGTAGTAGAAATTACCAATCTCTACGTCATGCCTGAACGGCTAAAACGTCTAACTCATCCAGAGGACAGTATCCTTTCCCCTTACAAGATTGTACCTACTAACAATCAAAAAGGTCTTAAATTTCTCCCAGAGTATGCCCGTAAAGCCGCTTACAAAGGCGTCGATCAGCTTTTTCCGGGGATCTATCGCTCAAATGGAAAAATCTATCGACCAGCTAACGAGCCAAACGATCGTTCAGTCGGCTACGTGGAAGCGGAATGGGTTAAATTCTACCGCGACGAAGATAAGCTGCGAGCCAAGGTATTAGACCACGGCGGCATTGAAGCAGATGTCCCAGTAAAGGGGGTTGACCTTCTTGCCAACAATCCGAGATCAGTCTCTGACTGTTTGGTTAGATTTTCGCTCTCTGGATCACTCTCAAACCATTATTGGTCCAGAACGGAGCATCCGGAGCGCTGTTACCTCATGCTTTCTCATCTGGTTCTGTAACCAGGTCTATAGCTGAATAGCGTTTCAGGGGAATGGGGGATTTGTATCTCCCATTCCCTTTTATCGTTTTACACTACAAACCCCACCCGGACACGCCGGCCTCACCTTCGGTTCTTTTATCACACCCACTTTTAACAACCACGCATAAATCTTACACCCCACACAAATCCCCAATGCTGATTCCATCCACATAAAAAATAGACAAGTAGTACAGATAATAAGCGGCAAAATCCCCCTCACCCCAAAACCAAGCACAAAAATCATCATCACCGTAGCCAAAGCCAATCCAATCGACCAAGCAAATCTTTTTTGCACTGCCCCAACATACTCAGGTTTCTGATTTTGTACAAAAAAAGTACCCAGCTTTCCAAAGATACTGTACCTAGGATCAAATACAGATTTTAGCAAGAAATCAAGCCAAAAAAGCGGCACCACCAAGTAGACAAACTGATAGTCACGAGTAAAAAAAGTATACGAAAAAGTCAGCCCCCCAATCAAAAACATCGTCCCCGCCGTTGCTCTTACAGCTCTTTCGTTGACCACACCGTACTCAATACCCTCCACAGTTTTTCCATATTTTTTCATTTTCTCTTGGTTAAGATTTTACTAACTTCATTAAAGCCGCAAGCAATTCCGCATTTTCCGCTCCTAACTCTTTTTTTTCTAAAACCTCCTCTTTGATAAACCCCTCCACCACCTTTGCCTTCAGTGAATCAAATGATTTTGTTGCCGAAATCGCCAGATGCAAAACATCATGACAATCCCTCCCTTCTTCCAGATATTTCTGAAAAGTATTTAGCTGTCCCTGTAGTCTCTTGAGGTGATCTATCACCGGTTTGCAATTTTCTTTCATCTAAAAATTGTTTAGTTTAGCAGGTTGACTGTATACCCCCAGGGGTATATTTACAAGCCGATCTTATTCACTTATAATTGCCACAAACTAAGTAAAAATTATGAATAAAAAAGAATTGGAACTCAAAAAAGCCTATCTCGCCGGCGGTTGTTTCTGGGGCTTAGAAGAATTATTTCGTGCTCAACCCGGAGTAGTAGACACCGAAGCTGGATACACCGGCGGCCGCAAAGATAATCCTACTTATGAAGACCATCAAGGCCACGCCGAAGCCCTCGAAATCACCTACGACCCCAGCAAAACCACCTACAAACAAATCCTCAACTTCTTCTTCCGCGCCCACGACCCAACCACCCTCAACCGCCAAGGCAATGATGTTGGCACCGCATACCGTTCCGCCATCTTTTACCAAAATGATCAAGAAAAAAAAGCCGCTGAAGAATTTATCCAAATCGTCAATAATTCCGGTCGTTGGTCCGACCCTGTTGTCACCACCCTTGAGCCCTTTAACAAGTTTTATCCAGCCGAAGACTACCACCAAAACTACCTCCAAAAGAATCCCCTCGGCTACACCTGTCACTATGTCCGTTTTGACAGCTATCTCTAAGCCTGGCTTTAAAATTCACTTTACTCTTCGATTAAAATTACCTATAAGCATAAGGTAGTCTTACTATCGCATATGGCTAGAAAAGCTCGCCCTCAACCATCACTTTCTCGCCCCGATCGACAATCAATCGAGGCCTATTTTGACGATAGTTGGCAGCAATACGAAACACTGTTTCGCTCCATCGACCAAACTGACCAAGTTTTCTCACGGCGTCCCAATCCCTTTCGCAATGAGCTTAGTTTTTATTTGGGCCACACCGCCGCCTTTATGGCCCGCAAGTTACACGAAGCCGGCATCCTCACCGATCCCATCGACCCTCATCTAGACGAGCTTTTGGAGAGGGGAGTTAGTCCGGACAACCCCTCAGAAATCGACAAAAAGCAAAACTGGCCTACCCTCAAACGCATTTGGGACTATCGCCAACGCGTTTACGATCTAGTGAAAAAAGTTTTGTCCCAAACAGACTTTGATCGCTCCATCACTCCTCACGATCCCCGCTGGGCCATCCTCATGGGCATCGAGCACGAAAACATCCATTT
>CAYMGN010000084.1:4669-6186 GCA_964389995.1 uncultured Candidatus Peribacteria bacterium
GGCTACCACCGGATTTGCTCGATCCACCTCCTAATTGGCAAATTGCCCCCACCAGCCCTCACCAAGACATCTACCAAATCATTCGAGCCATCCGCGTCGATGGCGGCACTGTTACTTACGGCCGTCCTTTTAAACAGATGGACCGCTACGGCTGGGACAACGAGTTTGGCGAAACTTCGGTTGAGCTAGATCCTTTCATAATTGATTCTCATCCGGTCACCAATCAGGATTACTTAGAATTTGTGCGTTCCGGTGCCTACCGAGACTCTAGACTTTGGGATCTCAATACCTCGGCGCCCTGGTTTGAGACTTTTAGACCGGAGCACCCTTTTACTTGGATTGCCCAACCAGACGGATCCTATCACTACCGCACTGTTTTTAAAGAAGTCCCCCTCCCACCCCATTGGCCTGTCGAAGTAAACTTCTTTGAAGCTCAAGCCTTTGCCACTTGGTCCGGCGCCCGACTCCTTACCGAAGCCGAATACAACTATCTTTTCCAGCAAAATTATCCCCATTTTGATCCTCAATCTCAGGAAGGATTTAATACACACGCAAGATTTTTTTCACCTAACACTGTCGGAACCACTCACAACGCCCAGGGCCTAAACGGCATCGAGCTCTATGGCAATGTTGCACGTTGGACTTCCACCCCCTTTGCTCCTCTGGATAAATCCACTTTTAGAGCTCACCCTCTTTACCCTGATTTTTCCCAAGAATGGTTTAGCGGCTATCACCACGGCTACGACCGTGAAGACCACCATGTTATCAAAGGAGCCGCCTACTGTACCCGTGGCCACCAAGCCGATCCTCAAATGCGCGACTTTATGCAATGCATCATGGATCAACCGGCCGGCATCCAATTAGTCTATTCACATTAAAATGACCTCTCACTTTTCCTACCAAAAAAGCAACAACCGCCCATGGAAATCCACTACCATGGCCCTCAATCAACTACTCACCACCGCAGAATCCGAAGGCTATGAAGTAAGAGTACTCGCCCAAGACAAAGATTACCGTGGAAATGTCTTTCAGATCTGGAATCCAACCCTTCAAAAAGGAATGACAGTTTATCGCTCTGCCTGTTATCCCGATCTCAGCTATGTTGCCCACAATTTGAGCGAAAATAAACTTCTCACCTACCAAATCCTCAAGCAATTCCAGATCCCCATGCCCCAAACCTGGTCTTTTGATAGTTTAGAAAAATTCCAGACAATAATCCAAAATGAAGACAAGATGCCTTTAGTACTGAAACCGATCGATGGAGCCCATGGTGATGATATCTATATGGTCGATAGTGAACAAGCAGCTCTCAAGCAAGCCAAAATCCTCCTCCAAAAATACAAAAGGGCTCTCCTCCAAGAAAAAGTAAGCGGCCAAGATCTCCGTATCCAAGTGATCGGTGGCCAAATCTTTGCTGCTTGTCGCCGCCTCCCTGCACACGTAGTCGGTGACGGCAACCTCACAATCCAAGAACTGATAGACCAAAAAAACGCCCCCAAACATCCCGATAACCGCCT
>CAYMGN010000085.1:0-5958 GCA_964389995.1 uncultured Candidatus Peribacteria bacterium
AGGTAAAAAATCTGGCATTGAGTTTACTGTCCGAGCTAGAAGAAAAAGAAATTAATGAAATGATTAAGAAGCAATTTTTGGAAGCGACAAAAGCAAGTGATAAATTGACGGCGTTTAGTCTCTATATTAATAGTGAGGCGAAAGATAAGATGGATTTATTAAAAGAATTTCAAGAGGAAGCGAGTAAAAATCTGGTTTCTTGGGAGAGCTTTTTGGCAATTGTTTCGCGCAATGACAGTGACGATGCTCTAGAAATAATTGAAGAAGTAGAGAAGAGTGAAAACTTTAGGATTGAGCAAGCAAATGACCAAAGGTCACTCTACGGTGGATTTGCTCGCAATCGCAAAAAATCACTTTTTACAGATGAAGGTTTAAAATTTATGAAGGAAAGAATTATTAAGTTGGCAAAAATCAACGAGTATAATACTGGGGTATTGATTTCAGTTTTTGGATCGGTAGAAAAAGTAAAAAGCCCTCACCAAGAAAATATGGTAAAGGTATTAAAAGAGGTCTTGCAAGAGCTAGATGAAAATGAAACGCCGAGCGTCTGCAATACGATTAACCGGATTTTGAAAAACTCACCGCAGGCGGTGAAGAAGTTTGAGGAAAGTGTGGCAGAGTAGAGGTTTAGCTTGGGGCTATAGTTTTCTACTCTGCCGGCCATTGTGTCAGGGAGCCTAAAGCTCGTTTGGGCCGGGTGTATAGTCTGCGACTCTTATCGAGGGCCCACTAAGGCCTTCTAAGCCTAGCGGCCTTTCGAATGCCTCTCTCTCAAATTCATCTTGGTCGCCATCCTGATCACGTGACTCTTCACAGTATCTTACCATTTCTTCAAATGCCTGGATCACCCCATCCGGATCGCGGATTAGGCAATCCACATATTGATAGATTTTACTTTCAGCACTGCGATAATGAATTATCGTTTCCAGCTCCTGTTTGGTGATAGGATGCTGCAATAGCAATGCCAACGCCTCGAGAGCAACCGCCTCCTGACCAGTGGCGGCTATCGTAAGTAAATGTTGGCGACGGCAATCTTTCATCTTCAAGACAATTTCATCCCTACGATAGAAAAGACATCTTGTTTCATGGCCATATTCACTTCTAACATGATCATAACTCAATAAGTTTCCTCCAATTCGCATTAGTTGATCAGCAGTTAGAGTTGCTTCATGATTATCTATGAGGTAATTTGCAGCCTCTACGCAACGCCTACCCCATTTAGAGAATTCTGGAGCTCGACTACTGTTACACACCAGGTCTAACCTGGTTAGCTCCAAAGTGTGATGGTGAGATAGAGTATCCCTTCTGAGCCAAAGTCTTTGCCAAGCTCTGCGGCTCGTTCGAAGACAACGCGATTGGTGCAGCATGTAGATCAAAGATTCGACTGTGAATTTGAGTTTTTCGAACAGTCTGTCGAAAAGCTTTAGAGCCCTTTGTCCAGAATGAGTGAACAACGCTTCGAGCTCCTCTATCGGAACTTGAGCTCTTGCGCTAAGGACATCCTCTATCTGATTGATCAAACGGACATCAACTTGATTTTCTGGATCAAGAATACTGATGAGTTCAAGATACTGAAAAATATCTACCGAAATTTGACTTATTCTGTCCCAAGTCTCTTGACGACGATGAGGGACATTTTGGAATACGAATATCAAGAGTCGAGCGTCTGAACTAGTGGTGAGGATCCAGTCGACTACAACGTCTTGAACTGCTTGATTCCCCACCCTAATCAGCCGTCGAAAATGATCTGAGCTGAGATAGGAGCGAAAGTGATCAAATCTAGCTACAAAGAGTTCGAAAGCTTTTTGGCTATTTCCTTGATGTTCCGGCATTTGTTTCTCCTCTGACTTTCCTTACGACGCTTTAGTCCCCAGGATTAGAGCTAAAACGTCAGTTTCAAGGATCATGGCTTTGATATGTATAGTAGAGCTTTGAGTCTAAGTCAAGAATCATTTTTTGTTTTTTGCAAGAAAGAGGAATACTATTTTTAAATAAATAATAAAAATGCTGATGAAAAAAATATACTTGCAGTCCCCTCTCGGAGTGATTGAGATCTTGGGAGATGAAAAAATAGTGAGAGCTATTTCTTATGCAGATGAGATGGGGATAGATGCGGCTAATCCAGGAAAAGCTTTGTTAGAAGCGAAGAAGCAATTGCTAGATTATTTTAAAGGCGAGAGGAAAGTTTTTGATTTTGACTACGAGATTGAGGGTACTGATTTTCAGGAAAAAGTTTGGGAGGAATTAGTAGAAATCAAGTTTGGTGAAAAAAAATCTTATGGTGAAATAGCCGAAAAAATTGGGAGCGAAAGAGCGGCGAGAGCAGTGGGAAATGCTAACAATAAAAATAAGCTATCTATCGTAATCCCCTGCCATCGTGTGGTGGCGGCAGACGGTGGTCTCTGTGGATACGCCGGTGGCGAATGGCGGAAGCAATGGCTATTAGAATTTGAAGCTAGTTAATCCAGGCTTTTTCTAGATATTCACGGACACAGCGATGGGTGTTGAAGTAACCCAACAAGCCTATCGATCTTTTCATGCGGCGGACCCAGCGGACGTGGTCGGCATAGTAGTATTCTGGGATTACTTCGTACTCTAGCTGAGTGTAGACATCTTCGGCGTCGATTTTACGATGGGTTTCGGCATCTACTGCCCGCACCAAAGGACCGATGCGCCAACCCGCTTCGGAATCTTTTTGGAATCCTTCGATCCACCAGCCGTCGAGGGTGGAAACATTGAGGACGCCATTAAGACAGGCTTTCATCCCGGAGGTACCGGACGCTTCATGTAACCTCATCGGCGTATTCAACCAAACATCTGCTCCAGATACCAAAAGCTTAGCAAGGGTGGGATTGTAATTTTCGAGATAGGCAATCTTGACGCAATCTCTAAGCTTATCTGACCGCTGCACCATTCTTTGAATCACTCCTTGAGAAAAAGGATCTGAGGGGTGAGCGTTTCCCGCGTGGATTATTTGGACTTTGCCACAGGCAATTTCTTTGAGACGTTCGAGATTTTCGTAAATTAACTCCGGTCTTTTGTAAGGCACTACGCGTCGGGCTGTTGCAATGGTGAGATGCTTGGGATCAAACCCGACATCGGTACGGGCATTGACTTCATCGATCAGTCTTTTTTTGGCGTTTTGGTGCGCATCCCATAGCTCTTGGTCAGGAATATCGCGGCAAGTATCAGTAAAGACCGTGGGATTTGTACGCCAATCGGGACAGTATTGATCAAAAATATTGCTCATCTCTGGGCTGACCCAGGTGAGATGATGAATCCCATTTGTAATGTAATCAATCTCCCGCCCGGGAAACATCTGCCGAGAAACTTGACCATGTATTTTGGAAACCCCACAGGTATAACGACTGAGGCTAATAGCAAGTTCGGTCATTGAGAAGCTTTCGTGTCCGGCCAAATCCCGGATATGCCAAGGCAAGAAGTCTCCGAGAATTTGATAAGCCAACTGGTAGTCAAAAACATCATGTCCCGCTTTGACCGGCGTGTGTGTGGTAAAGGCACAACTCTCTCGAACTGAGGCATCAACATAATCTCTTTCAAGAAGTAATTCGAGGGTGAGGAGAGCGGCATGCCCTTCATTCATATGATAGGTGCCAATCTGATCGTAGCCAAGAGAGCGGAGCATTCTTACGCCGCCAACTCCAAATACGGTCTCTTGTTTGAGACGCATGGCCCCATTACCACCATAGAGATGATTAGTGATTTCCCGATCTTGAGGTGTGTTTTGTTCTAAATTTGTGTCCAAAAAATAAATGGGAACTTGATGCCCACTTTCTCCCTCTAAAGTATATTTCCAGCAAGCAATGTGGACTTCCCTGCCCTCGATGGTTACACTCACTTGATTGGGCAATCTCTCCATAAAATCGCCTGGATCCCATTCGACATCGCTGTATTGTTGGCTACCATCGGGATTGATCTTTTGCTTCATATAGCCGTGCTTCCAACACATAGTGAGGCAGGCCGCATTAACACGCAGATCAGCACATGAGCGTATAATATCGGCCGCAAGCATACCCAAACCACCAGCGTAAGTGGGCATCTCGGAACGCAAACCAATTTCCATCGTAAAGTAGGCTACCTTGAGATTTTGAGACATGGGTGAGGGTAAGTGATATCTTTAGATTATACCTTATTTAGAGGCAAAAATAAAGCCTAGGTCTGACTGGTAGGGTGAGGGTTTGTTCTGTATTTTAAAACCGTGCCTTTGAAGAAGATTGTGAATAATTTTTTTGTCCATTGATTGATCGTACTCGTGATACTCGAGATAAATATTGTTGATACGCTTAAAGATGTGATCAGGTAAGGTCGGAAGGATAATAAACTCGGCCCCTTCGCAGTCGAGCTTAAGTAGGTCACAATGGTCGATAGCAAATTTTTGGAAGATTTTTTCTAGGGTGGTGCTGTTTATTTTGGTCTTCTTTTCTGTCAGTGGATAGAGACTGTGGTTATGACTATCAGGGTGAAGATAGATTTCACGCATGCCGATTTGGTCACTTACGGCCTGATTTTTTGTGGTTACGTTGAGATGGTTGAGTTTGAGATTAGCTTGCATTCTCGAATAATTTTCTTGTTCAGGCTCGAAGGCGAAGATCGGCACCGCTTTATTTAAAAGTCGGCAAAAAATGGAAAACATGCCGATATGTGCGCCGACATCGATAATTGCGCCCTTGGCATTCTTGATTAAAGGCTCGAGCTGGCGATACTCTCTTTCGATAAAAATTTCGTCAAAAACTGAATGATCAGCATCGTTGTGGATATTGACGGTGCCAGAAGTTTGATTGGATAATTTGAAGTGTTTTTGGTGCATTTAGTTAGCAGTATAGACTGTTGATTGGGGATGCGCAGCGATCCAAGAAAACCAAAATCCGTAGAAAGGAATGATTTGTTCGTTGGTGTCTGCATTTTCAATACGAATCGTGTTATCACTTTTGTCAAAACTGATCGCTAATTGAACGTCAGAGATGCTATCGCGGAAATTTTCTGGAGAATTTTTTAATTCGCTCAGAGGGTAAACGTGCGCTTGCCCATTGATCACTATGCCAAATACGGGTTCCTTGGGGGGATAGCGGTTATCTTGATAATCAACAGGGAAAAATATATCGGCATTATCATCATAGTCCCCGTATGGAGAAGTAGTGTAGTCACGATTATAATCAGTCTCTGTAGAAAGCACTTGTCCATTAGGATGAGTTTCTTTCCAATCTTGATAAGTTAAGTTGTCATGCGGTAATAGTTCGAGTTGAGTGCCTGTGAGTTCGCCGACGATGGCCTCACCAAGCACTTGAGACCAGTAACTTTCGGTCAGTCGATCGTACATGATGAGATTAGAATTCCAAAGTTTTCCGCTAGTACCAAACTCTACTCTTTGACTTTCAATAACCGGATCAAAAACGATGCCGGTACCACAGAGGGGACAATAAGTTATAAGGACGGGGGTGTCCTCAAATTGATCATTAACAATTTCGTGATAAACAGTGATTTGATTAGGGTAAAATCGATCAATGCCATTGAGTGAGATAGCGACTCCTAAGCCTTGAGGGTCAAGGATCTGATCAGCCTCAGAGATGGTGATAAACTGAGGGTTATCTATTGAGGGGATGCCGTCAGGAGGTGGGCCGCCTGGCAAGATATCTTCTAAGGGTACACTGTGTTTGACTCCGTCAGTGACCATAATAGTTCTAGCAGTTCTTTGGGTGACTAGTTGCTCGGTATTGTCTTCAATCTCTGGGAGGGCATTTTGATTAAGGTTGTCAGGTGATAAAAAACTTTCAACTCGTTGGGTGAGATCTTCTATTGTGAGGGGGCCGATTTTGATATCGTGGATACTACCATCGGGATTGATAAACAAAGTAGTGGGCATTGCAGTAACTTGATAACCTAAAGCAGTTTCGTCAGTTGGATCTAATAACAACAAATATTCTAACTCAAGTGGGTTAG
>CAYMGN010000086.1:0-941 GCA_964389995.1 uncultured Candidatus Peribacteria bacterium
CGATTGCAGAAGGAGATCTGGCGCCTCAAAAGGTAGTTAGCGAATTAAAATTAAAAAAGAAATTTGCCTCGGAAATAAGAAACAAATTGATTAAGATTAAAGGCTCTGCAAATGCTATTAATAAGCTGATCTATCGCGTACCGGAAGAAATCAAGGAGTTAATTACCGTAAAGACTGATGGTTCTTATAGAACGAGTAAGCTGCAATTTTTTGCAAAAAGAATGGATTTGGTGTTGTGGAATAAATTGATCAAAATAGTTGAAAGACAGGGCAATATTGAAGAGTACAATGTCGTGGATATCCATGACAAGCGTTTTGTTTTCTTATCTTTGATCGTGGTAAATATCCTTTGGGGTTTGGATCCGGTTTTTGCTTATGGGCTGCTCAATTGGACTGATATTACTCCTTTTGCTTTGACGGCATTGAGATTTTGGTTTGGTGGGATTTTGCTCGGAGCGGTGCTGTTTTTTGAACAAAAGATTTTTAAGAAATTTAGTAAACCCCTGCCCAAATTTGTGCCGGGGATTTTCTTTTCTGCACTCGGCCTCTTTATGGTGGCCTTGTTTGGTTATAGCTCTTTGGCAGTGACCACGCCATTTAGTTATGGCTTTGGGATAGGGCTCTATATTTTGTTTTTTGTATTTGTGTTTTTGCGTCAACATCAGGTGCGTGGCTGGATGACCAATTTGTTTTATTTGATTTCACTGCTGCTGATTGTGCTGGTTTATATCGAGCCAAATTGGCCGCTCTATTATAAAGGATTAACTATTACTACTGCGGTGGCCTTCGCTTTTTATTCTTACTTTAGTGGTCGCGTGCAAGAGAGCTTAAAAGTATATGCACGTTATTCTCGTTTACAGTTGAGGTTTTTGCTCTATGCGGGATTTTTTTCTTTACTAGCTTTACCTCTCTTTGATTGGCCGGAACTTTCATTGTGGGAA
>CAYMGN010000086.1:951-5901 GCA_964389995.1 uncultured Candidatus Peribacteria bacterium
GCTTTTGCCTTTGTGGTGATTTTTACCTTAGTGCCTTATCAGATTTACTTTTACCTCAACAACAAATTGGGTAGGGTAGGGGTGATCGTCAGCCATTTTAGTTGGGCAGCAGTTTTGATTATCTTGGGAGAATGGTTGATTTTGGGACTATTTCCTTCATATTTCAAAATAGCCGCTTTGTTTACGGCTTTGGGGATGAGCTATTTGTTATTGAGGATCAGAAGGCGCTATCATCTCTAGATTTGCGTTTTTTTACTCTTTTAGCATCAAGATTGAGTATTCTTTTCATACGTTCAAATCTTTCTTTGCTTTCTTTGGTATTGAGATGAAAAATTTCTCTTTCGATATCAAATTGGATACCGTCGTTTGAAGTGGTTTTCCCAGGTATGGAGGCGATGTGATTTGCCCCTAGCATTCTGCTATGTACTCTTCTGCTGGGGCCATTTTTCATGTCGATTTCTTGGTAGTGATCTTCGTCAATCTGGACGCCTTTTAAACGATAGATTTGAAAGAGTAGGTCTTTGATGCCGTAGTAGCGATTGAGTAAATGTTTTGTGGCATCAAAAAGGGCGATTAATTCAGCTCCCTTTGACTCAGGGGTGATGGCGACTTCTACACCGGTAGAGATGTGATCGTCTTCTGCAGCTTCAAGGAAATCTTCAAGTTGTTCCGGAGTGTCAAAGGTGTTTTCATCTATATCAATTTGATACTTATTTTCACCTGGATGGTGAGGGTTGATTTGTTGGCCCTGATAATTTATTTGATATGATCCGCTGTCAAGGCTAGTTACTAGTACACCCTCTACATTGCCGGTTTTGTCATTGTGGGCAATGAGTGTGAGGGTGTCCTGTCTTTGGATTAGTCTTTCTAGTTCACTGGCGGTAAAAGTTTTGATGAATCCACCACGTTTGTTAAAGCTATTGTCTGAATTGGGATCGGTCTTTTCTGAGACGTTCTCGCGATTGATCTGGATGCTTTCTAGTAGTGAAATGATAGCCGGGATGTCTTTGACTGTTGCTGTTTTGATTCTAACTAAGAAATTTTCACCAGTTTCGTGGTCCTCCATTGCATAAGTTTCTCTGACGGAGGGGATTTTGCGATAGATGGTGAGATCACCACTTTCTGGGTCGGTGATGCAGCCTTTTTCATTTTCAAATCTAGGTCCCATAGCTTCATTTGATCTAGGACGGTAAGCATTCATGTCTACAATATTGTATTCGTATTTTGATTGAGCAGGTGTGCTAGTTGGATCAGGCAATAACATTCCAGTTGCGGTTTTAGCACTTTTAGCTATGCTATCAGCTATGCTATCTCTAATCGTCTTAGATTGATCAAATGGACGAGGGCTCATAGTTTTAATTAAGCTTCGATCTTGGTGTGCCAGAAATAATTGTCTTAAAACTGATGGTTTACCCATTATTGGCTATTTCTATTTGATAAATAATGTAATTTGGGGCCGTATTCTTCGTGATCGATGATTTCATTCGGAGTTAGTGCTGATAGATCTCTAGCGATCATACTAAACCTCACGAGATCGAGGTCAGGATCTACTTGGTCAATATTAAGTTCTCCTCCGGCAGCTTCTATTTTTTCATAGAGTACAATGACTGCGATTACTTGTCTCAATTTATATCCCAATACAATTGTTTCTAAGGATGTGGCAAGCTCAGGTGCAAAGACTGCTATTGACTTTTGAGCTTGTGTAGATTTATCTAGATGGATTTGAAAAGCTCTACTAATTTTCCCCACAATCTCATTAGTGATTGGTTTCTCAACCTGTCCACTTTTATCAGGAGTTTCTTGAATATCTGGTTGTCCGTCTTCTAGATTTCTCATAAAAAATTTATACTTGCCCAAACTATATTATACGCTATTTGACCCTCAAGTCAATTTGAATTGATCGTTTTTCTAATGTTTTCAGCTTCTAGTTCAGTCTTTTGAATAGTTGATGAACTTAAGTTAGATAATTGCTATTAAGGTAAAGGGCTTAGATAAGAGCTTTATTTGCAATATACTGAGAGGCCTGTTTTTATTGAGCTTACTGTCAATATTTTACTCCATCTTTCTTGTATGGGTAAACCTCGATTTGGTCAATAGTAAATTTAGGTTTTGCTCTATTTGACAATCACGATATTTATCTTACTTTGTGTAATTTGAATCGTATTTGCGATAATTTCATTATTAAGTGCGCTCATTTGCGCTTGAAAGAATTCTTTTACGAAGTGGTTTTTTTTGAAAGATGCCACAAATTGATAGAGGTTTTGATGAAGATCCATTTTTATTGAGAAAAGTATGCAAGAATAATTGATTTGTATTTGGGTTTTTGAGCGATTTTTTCTGGAGTCAGTGTGTTTATTTCTTCCGCGTATAGTTTTGCACGATTGGTAAGTGATCGCAGGGTGATTTCATCTACGCGGTTTTTAGTTTCGGGGCTAAAGAGATCAAACATTAGCATCCATTCGATGATAAACTTTTTGGTAATTGTAAAATTTCTGCCTTCTATCTCGACCGCGAAGGGATTTTCAAGTTTATTAAAGTGCGCGTATCTTTCGATCAGGTTTGAAAAAGCTTTGTTGAGCATCGGTTTTAAATGCTCGAAAAGTAAACGGGCGGTTTCGGGCATGGTGGAATAGTCTGTTTCTTCAGGACTTTCCCCTTCTGGTAGTTTGTTCATCTATAGCTGTTATTTACTTTGTTATTTTACGCCGAAATTACTTTTTGGCAATGTTAAATTTGCTTAGTTTCTGCTTTGGCGCTTATAATAAGGTGATTTCTTTAACCCTTATTTTTATGGAATCAAGTACGATGTTTATGGTGCAGCTTTTGGCGCCAATTTTGTTAGTGATGGGAGTTTCACTTCTGATTAATAAGAAGTTTTATATGGAGGCCTATCGCGAGGTAATGAAAGACTCTGCTTTTTTGATGATGACGATGGTGGTCAATCTTTTGGTCGGGGTAGCAATTTTGTTGAAGCATAATTTGTGGTCCAGTTTGCCGGAGGTGATTGTCAGTCTCTTTGGTGTTGGTGCGCTGTTAAAAGGTCTTCATGTTGCACTTAGTCCTAAAGGGTTCTTGCGCATGGTGAAGTTTTTTATGCGCGAAAGCTATCTTTTGTTCGGTGGGGTTTTATTGATCTTGCTTGGTGGATACTTTACTTATCTGGGCTATTTCGTTTAGAGGTAAATTTTTCCCAATGGATGAGCTCGTCTGTTTCTTTGCGAGGGAGGCGGGCTTTTTCTTTTGAGGTGTCGTTGTAGCCGATGGCGATCATGAGGGCTATCAAGCGGTCTGGGGGGATTTCGAGGTGTTCTTCTAATTGATGTTGGCTAAATCCCATTACTGGGCAGGTGGCGTATCCGAGGTTTTCGGCGGAATAGATGAAGGACATGGCGGCGAGCATGGCGTTCCTTAAAGCCATGATTGCTTTTTTTTCCGCCTTGCGGTTTTTGGCGATGGAGTTTTTGTAAGCGGGGATTTCCTCGGGGGTGCAGTAGCCGTATTCGAGCCAGTCTGCGAGGATTTTGTCGACGTTGCGGCCGATTTCGGTATCGGCGAGGACGATGGCGATAGCGCTGGCTTGACCGATGTGTTTTTGGCTAAAGGAGATTTCTTCTATCGCTTTGATGTTATTTTTTTTGGTGATGAGGATGAATTCCCAGGGTTGAGCGTTGTAGCCTGAGGGGGTGAGAGATGTTTCTTCTATGATCTTGATCAGGTCTTCTTTGGGGATTTCTTTATCAGGAATAAAGCTATGGCAGGCGCGTCTCTTTTTGATTAATTGTGAAAAATCCATCTAACTGTTATTATTGCTCTATCAATTTAACATTTAATCCTATATATATGGAAATCCCTTATTTGGCAATTATCGTTGCCGCTGTTGTTCAGTTTGTTTTAGGTATGCTTTGGTACTCGCCTTTGCTTTTTGGTAATCAATGGATGAAGCTCAATGGTTTTACTAAAGAGCAGATTCAAAAAGAACAAAAAAAAGGTATGGGTTTGCAGATGTTAGTGAGTCTGGTTTCTTCTCTAATTTTTGCCAGTGTACTATGGTATCTGCTTGCTAATCTCAGCACTTTGGCTGGTTTGAGTGACGCTTTGCTATGGTCTGCGCTGCTTTGGCTTGGTTTTGGTGCTACGGGAGCAATTGGTGCTGTTTTGTGGGAAAAAATGCCAATTCCTCTTTACTTCCTCCATGTTGGTTATGCTTTGGGTTCTTATCTTTTGATGACGGGGATTGTTTATCAGATGGCGTTGGTTTAAGTCATTTTGAATATTTTGAAGAAAGGCTCCTATTTGGGGCTCTTTTTTTTGCTTGCGATTAACCTTGGTAGAATAACTTCGCAGCACACTTTCTAAAAAACGCGGCCGGTTAGGGCTCGCTAGCATGTACGCTCGCCCTAAAATTGCAGGAACATGTTCCTGCAATTGAGCCACGAGTTTTTTAGAAAGTGTGCTGCGAAGTTATTCTTTAGTGGTCACCAGATAGGTAGTTTGGTTGTCGTATATTAAAAAGGTTTGTTGGAGCATTCCCCGCCATAGCTCTCTTTTCGGACGGGGAATGCTTAAGACCACAAAGTACAGATATTTAATTAAGCATCCAAATACTATAATTAAGGACAGCCGCGAAAGATACCCAGCCGAGGTAAGGCCAAAGGAGGATGGAGGCCGGATGATTGATTTTCCAAAATTGCCGGGTGGTCAGAGCGAGGAGGATCCAGAGAGCGATGATTTCGTAAAAAGCTAGCCGGGGATTTTCAAAGCCAAAGAAGATAATCGACCAGAGAGAGTTGAGGAGGAGTTGAGCGATGAAGAGACCGAGGGCGATTTGGCGTGCTTTCTTTTTGAGATCTAGCCATTTTTTACTAGTCCAGATGAGATAGAAGCTTACTCCCATTAAGATGTAGAGGGTAGTCCAGACCGGTCCAAAGATCCAATTGGGGGGATTGAAAC
>CAYMGN010000087.1:0-5785 GCA_964389995.1 uncultured Candidatus Peribacteria bacterium
TTGCTCTGTGCTGCACGTCAGGACTTAGCTTACTCTCTCTATCACATGCCTTAGGGGAGCCCAAAGATCGCTTGTAGCTGTGGTTATAAGTTGCGGGCACCCACTTGACTTTCAAGGGGGCAAAGTACAGTAAGTTACAGCGGCATTACGGAGCTTTTTTTGTGATCTTTTTTATTAATTTTTTGAGGTATTCCACTAATTTTTTGCCGTGATGAGGGGAGATGAGGAGGATGCCAAAAAAGAGAAAAGGCGAAGTGGGGAGCACAGGGATGATCAGGGCGGTAAGGCCGAGGCAGATGGAGAGGAATCCGATGATGATTTCGAGGGAGCGCTTTAAGAGCATAAGCTGAAGTAAACTTGCTTTTTTTTGGTGGATTTGTAATAGTGTCTTTTGTATATAACTTAGCCCCTTACTATGAAAAAGACAATTGCGCTAATGCTAATGATCATGGCAATGAGTCTAGTAGTGCTTTCTGGTTGTAAGTCTGACAAGGACGACGCAGCTATGGAAGAAGACACAATGATGGAAGAAACTACTACTGATGACGATGCGATGATGGAAGAAGATGATGGTGAATCATCTGTTGGTATCCCTGTCAGTTTCACAATTGGTGCTGCCAACTAAATTACCTAGTGGTGATTTTTGAGAGGTGAGGCTCTGAGAGTCTTGCCTCTTTTTGATTTTGTGTTTTTACTTGATTTTTTGGTGTTTTGCAATAGAATGGGGCGCTATGCATTATTTAAAGGAGCCAGAAAGGTTTGAGCGTGATCGTCTTGTGGAGGAGAGAGTGCAGGTCCTCCAGGAGGTGCAGTGTTTGCTTGAAGAAATGAAGCAGTGTCATTGGACTTTGCGGGTGATTGAAAGTGCTAAGAATATTGGCGATGTGCGCAATAGTCCCAATGAAGTGGCTAGGGATTGTTTTGTGGGTTTGCTACAAGTGATTGGT
This sequence comes from uncultured Candidatus Peribacteria bacterium, assembly GCA_964389995.1. GTDB lineage: Bacteria > Patescibacteriota > Gracilibacteria > UBA1369 > LOWO2-01-FULL-3 > CAYMGN01. The sequence continues at coordinate 948 of CAYMGN010000087.1, forward strand.
AATAAGATTTCTCATTGGCTTTTGGAGGTTAATAATGATCCACAGAAGAAGAGTAAAATGCCTTTTCCACATCAAAACTCTTACCTTTTTCTCAGTAATGCCGGGGATATTTTAAAGGCTTATCTTGGCTTTGGGGAGGAGGTGACCTTGGCGGAAGTGGAAGAAAGTATTTTTCAGGCTTTGCAGCGGGCTCGTGATCGGCATAATCAGTTGATTGAGCCTTTGGGGAGGTCTTTTTTGGATGCGGTGAGCGGATGTTTGAATATTTTGGCTGTTGATAGTAATCGGGACGACGAGGAGTGGATTTTTTTGAATGAAGAAGCCAAAGCTTTGTTGGAAATGGTGGATTATTGTAATGGTTATGGGTCTTATTCGCGCTTTCATCGTTTGGTGGGGTCGGAGGCGGAGGCCTATGAGCAGCTAAAAAATGTTGGTTTGGAGTTTATGGTTCATCGCTTTACGAAATTTAAAATTACTGACGGGGAGCGGTCGCAGGAAATTTTTTATTTTTGGCGTTATGATATCCGTCGTGGGGATTTCTTTTATCGGGAGGTGCCGGAGTGTGAGCTTTTGGCGGCGGCGGGGGAGGGGTTTTAGGAAAGGTCTTCGTAGATTGAGTGTTTGCCAATGCTGATAAAGATGATGTTTCCGTTTTGTTCTACTAAGAAGATAATGCGATGTTTGCGGTCTAAGGAGATACTCCAGTAGTCTTTTAGTTTTCCTTGTAACTTGTGAAGACGGATTGATGGATGAAAAGGATTGGCGCGAAAGAATTTTTCCGCCTTTAGGGCCTTTTTTTGAATTATTTTGGGGAGATTTTTGAATTGTTTTGCAAATTCGTCGTTGTAGTAGATTTCCTTGACTTCCATTTTAATGCATTACATCAGATCAGATAGAGATTTTAACTTTTTTGTTTTGCCATTTTTGTGGTCTTGTTTTGCTTTTTTACCTTTTTTGAGGATTTCTTCTTCTGAGATGAGATTTTGTTCTAATTCTGCTGCATAAAGCATGTAGGCACTGATGGTTTTGTTGGCTTTTTTTGCCCGTTCAGCGATTTGTTGTTTTTTCTCTGGTGATAAAGAAACGCTAATTATTTCTCTCATCTTTGTTTGTTAGTTTGTAATACAATTGTATTACATTTTTTACTATGTTGCAAATCTGCTTACTTCAGTCTTGTAAAAAAAGGGCTTTTTTGGTATAATCTAATGATATCTTTAGCAGCTGAAAACGAAAAACAAAAACAAAAAAATTTATGGCCAATGGTCCGGAGGCTCGTGGGTCTCAAGAAAACTATAGCGCTTTGCGGCAAATGTCTCAGGAGGAATATGCTGAGTCTCAAGGGCTTGAGCCGAAGTCTGATGCTGAGGTGAAGCAGTCACTGGATGAGCTCTTGGATAAGCTGGGAGGTAAGGAAGTGACTGAGGCTTTTGTGGATCCGGAAGCGCTCAATGCTTTGATGGCAAAATTGGAGGTGCCAGTGGAGGAAGCGAGGCCTTTGGTGCAGAGTTTTAGTTTGGGATATGAGATGTTGGTGACGATGCGGATGCCGCGGGTGGACAATAGTGGCCTGGTCAAAGAGTATGGTGAGTACTTTAGTCAGCGCTTTGTGGAGAGTGTGAAGGCGGATAAGGAGTTGCCGACTTTGGCGGAATTTAAGGAATTTGCTGAGCGGGCACCGCAGATGGTTGAGGCGGCGGCAGAAATGGTGCAGCTCGCTACTGATATGGAAAATTTGGGGCTTAAGATTGGTCCCGAGGCCTTTGGTCAATATGTGGAGGCTTTTGCGCGGAATAGCAAAACTCCGGCGGCGGATTTGAGTTCACTAAAGATGTTTTCTGATCTGATGAGTGACGAAGATCCCTATGTAAAAAATTATCTCCAAGGTTTGGAGGCTAAGGATCATTTGCTTTCGAAATCCTTGGCGCATGTCTGTAATGGCAATGTCGAGCAGTCGGATGAGGTTTTAAAGAAGATTTTTGAGGAATTGAAATTGCCGCGTAAGGCCGTGGAAGTGGCTGGGGGGATAGAAAAAGCTTTGGATGTGGAATTAACACTTGTGCAAATGCCGATGGTGCAGGCGATTTATGCCGGACTAGCGGAAAGAGGGGAGGTGGATATGCTCAAGGAGACGATGAATTCGATGAAGGAAACTGAAGGCTATGCGGCGGTGAAAAAAATGGGGCCGGATCAGGTGCTACTTTATCTCGCTCGTAGTCTGGAAGAGGGGCGAGAGATTAGTGAAGCAATGGCGGAAAAATTGGAAGTGCAAAAAGGGTGGCAGGAGAAATTTGCTGCTTTGAAAGGCAAGGCGGAAGGAGAAATTAAAAAATGGAATGCCAAATATACGATGGCCAGCAATCAGTACAATCTCTTGATGGATAGAGCTCGTGTTGAAGGTTGGAGCGCGGAAGAAATCGCTACCGATCAAGAACTGACCAAGACGAGATATCGTTTACAGGAAGCGAATACTCGTTTGGCGGAGTCGGCCTTTAGGTCCAATGTAGTTACTCCTTTGGTCTATCAAATGGGTGAAGCTTATATGCGAAAAGTGCAAGGCCAGGAGGCGAAATCTCAGGCGGAAGCGCTTGGTGAACTGGCTCAAGTACAATCAATCGAAGAAATAGTGAGCTTTTTTGAAGAGAAGGGCGTGGATATTCCCGATCAGTTAGACTTGGCTCTTTCTCAATTGCGGGCTCAGGAACTCAGCCAGGCTCGGGCTAACCTCGATTTTGAATCAAAAAAATATCTCTATCAGCCCGGGACAAAGGTAGATGATGAACAATTGGCTGCAAGAAGAGCGATGGAGGGGACGCCCGGAAATTTTGCTCCCGGTCCTTTCAATGAAAAAATTGACGGCTTGCGTAGTTTGGCCGAGCAGGCCCAGTCTCAGGTAGAGGCGGAATTAGCAGTGATCAATGAGTACCGTGAAAAATTTGGTAGTCTGGAAGAGGTGAAGCCGCAGTCTGAAGCTTTGCTGGTTTTGAAGAAAATTGATAATCTCAGGCCGCTCTTGGCGGAAACGGCTAAGACTTTAAATGAATTGGGCGGGGCGGCGGTCTTTCTTAATGAAACTGCTAAGAATGCCGGGGGAGAAGTGTATTTTGATGGGAAAATGGATGCATTTGTCTTTTTGGCGACCGGTCCTAAAGAAGGGCTGCAGTCGGTGAGTGATTTTATCGCTCCTTATCGAGCAGCGGAACAAAATCTATTGGATCAGGGGTACAATCTTGAGGCTTGGATCAATGGTGAGGCCAGTAGTGCCGAGAGTTTGGAGCAAGTGGACGCGCCGGAATTGAGTGCGGAATTTTTGGCTCGGGCAGCGGAGCAGTCTGAAGGCGAAGCCCTCAGTGAAATGCCTGAAGATGAGAGGCTGATTGCTATGCGTAAGCTCAATGAAACGCGAGTGGTTTTAAATAAGAGTTATGATCGACGTTATCGTCTGATGAGACAAAAAAGAGCAGCAGGGGTGGATGTCAGTGCAGAAGAAGCACAATTACAGGAATTACGTCAGGTAATCCAAAAATTAGAATTGCGCTTGGGCGACTATCAATATGACTCGATGCAGGAAAGAGTGGCTCTTGAGTCCAGTTTGATGAATCAAGACTACTCTTTTTATTTTGGGGACAGTGGTTTGGAAGAAAACATGCTTAAGGTAGATGCAGAGTTGGCCAAGGCTTCTGATGAGGCGGCGGACTTTTTGTTTGAAATGGAAAATGGGCGCAAATTAGAGGATATTGAAGATCCGGCTGAAAGAAAAAAACTGAGTGAGCAGGCTTTGCAGTATCTGACGGTGCTCAATCAAGTGCAGTATGTTTATAACGAGGCGGCGACAAGATTTAAGATCGATGAAGAAGGAGTGATCTATGCCTTTTTTGACGCTGATGGTTCAGTTGCGGCAAGGAAAGAAAGGATTGGTCAGATGTTGAGAGATACTTTTTATGAGGAGAGTAAGGTTCAGAACTTTTTAGGGACGGGATTTTTGCTTAGTGAAACTTATAATATCGATGATCTCGAGCAGTCCAATCAGTATTATGAAAAAATGATGGATGCGGAGATGGCTGGGACGCAAAAGGTGGCGAGAGAGCAGATTGATGCGCTTAATGGTGAATTTCAAGGTTTGGCGGTGGTGATGGAGTCGAAAGCGCAGCATGAAAGTTTGGCCAAGAGAGATGAACAGATTGCGGCGCATATGAGTAGTGGCGGTGTCGGTCTGGAAGACTTGTTTCCGCAGGTGGATCTGCAGTTGGGGCGGATTGAGAGTACGGCCGAGAAGGGTCGTGAAGCTTTGATGGCGGAAAAATCTAATTTAGAAGCGGCTTTGGCTGATGAGAGTATCTATGAAGAAAAGCCTTATCTACGAGGTGTGCGTGAAAAGTATTTAAAAAATTCAATTCGTCAGATTGCGGCTTTGACGGAGGGGCCTAATGGACCTTTTTCTGAAGCATTTATCGATGGGATTAGGAAGCAGCGTGAGGAGAACCAAAAATCCTTTGATCAATATGAATGGGATTCGACGGTAAAGATCGTTTCTGATGGGATCGTGGTGATGACTTCGGTGGTGGGGGCGACCGGTGTGGGGGTTTTGGCTGGTGCTGCCGGCATTTTTTTGTGCGGCGGCCTTTCTTTTATCGCCTTTTTTCTTCGGTGCGGCAGCGGTACGGCGCGATTTGCTCTTATGGAACAGCAGGTCGAGAATGCGGATCAGTGTCTCGCGCAGCTCCTTGCGCGGCACAACGAGATCGACCATGCCATGGTCGCGCAGATATTCCGCAGTCTGGAAGCCGTCGGGAAGGCTTTCGCGAATGGTCTCCTCGATCACCCGCGAGCCGGCGAAGCCG
>CAYMGN010000088.1:0-5579 GCA_964389995.1 uncultured Candidatus Peribacteria bacterium
GGCGGGGATTATGGGTGGGATTAGTTTGATTGCACTGTGGTTTGGGAGGCCTTATGTGGTGCAGTTGGCGATTTTGTTGGCGGCTTTTTTGATGAATGTGATCAATCCGAAGATTTTGGTTTATGATGTGGGCTTTCAGCTATCGGTTTTGGCGACTGGGGGATTGGTTTTTGTTTCTCCGAAGTTGGAGCGGTTTTTTCTTTTTTTGCCAAAGACTTTGGAGATTAGGGAGTCGGTGTTGATGACTTTTTCAGCGCAGATTTTGGCTTTGCCGGTGATGTTGATCAATTTTGAGAGCTTGAGTTTGATTTCACCTTTGGCCAATCTATTTGTTTTGCCCTTTTTGCCTTTGGCGATGATTTTTGGTTTTTTTGCGGTGGTTGTGAGTATTTTTTGGTGGGGTGGGGCTTTGATTATTGGTTTTGGTGGATTTTTGTTGTTGGAAGCGGTGATTTTTTTCGTAAAATTTTTTGCTCAGGCACCCTTGGCTTTGGTAGAAGTGAGTTGGTTTAATTTTTATGCGATGCTTATTTATTATTGGTGGATTATCGATTGGCTTTTTCCTGCGCCGAGCGAGAGAAATTCTTGACAGATATTGGTTCTCGATTAAAATGCTGATAAATATCTAAGTAGGAATTGTGAGAGAAAATTTCGCACAAAACCAGTCCAACACAATGATGATGCAAATGATGATGTGCCTAAAGGGGCTGGATCTTTTGCGTTGTACTTAGAGAAATAATCAAGTCAACTCAAGAAGGCGGCCCTGAAACGGGCGGTCTTTTTTTTCTTTATAAACAACAATTTAATTAACAAAAAAATATGTCCAGACAGAGATTAGTTTTACAAGGTCCTAGTGGTACGGAGTTACTGAAGCAAGGGTTAGGAGGTGTGCATAATGCCTTTGATGCGCGGGGACGTGCAGCGCAAGGTGAGGTCTATGATCGTTATATTGATGGGGGAGCGTCGGTGATGGTGGCCAATACTTATTCGCGCTTTCGGGATGTTGATGCTGAGCGGATTGTGCCGGAAGAATGGCGGATTTTGGTTGATACAGTGAGGCAAAGTACGGGACTGAGGGCTCAAAGTGAAGTTTATTTTGCGGTTTCGATTGGTTCGATGAATGATGCCAATAATCTAGAGAAAGCTCCTGATCAGGCTTTGTCTTTTGATTTTTTTCGTCAGCAAGCGGAGATTATTCGTGGGCTCAATAGTTTAAATAGTAAGGTGGTTTTGGCGGAGGCGATCCCGGCAGTGAGTGAAGCTCAGGGGCAGGCTCGGGCTTTTCGTGATGCGGGTTTAGAATGTTTTATCAGTTTTTATTTGGGAGCGGATGGCAATTTGGTCAGTGGTGAGAGTTTGGAGGAGGCTATTCGTCGGGTGGATGAAGCTTCGCAGGGGCATCCTTTGGGGTACCTGGTCAACTGTTGTCCGCCACAGGCGATTAAAAAGGCTTTGGAAGGATGCAGTTCCAGATATCTCCCGCGCTTGGTCGGTGCTTATCCCAATGCGGCCACAAATGAGGCGGCGGAGTTAGATGGAGTAGACTACGTGGTCGGTGTGGAAGATCCAGCCAGTGTCGCCGGTCATTTCCGTTATTTGCTTGAGCACTATCCTAATTTGCGGATTGTCGGAGGCTGTTGTGGGCATGATCCTGAGAGTGTATCGGCGATCGCAAAGGCGCATCTGTATGAGGTTGTGGAGGAATTATATAGCAAATAACTTTAGTTTGTTAAAGTTTATTGACGGCTATGTGTTCAACTACCTCTGTATCTGAGCATGTACCTTGTCATCCACGGACTTGGCTACGCCCCGTCTTTGGCGCAGTTTTTCCGCGAGGTTGCTAAATCTTGAGGTGCTTGTTTTTTGTTGGTCTACCGCTTTGGCAAATTTTTCGCCTTCGGCTACTTTGGCTACGGCTTCTTCAGTGAGGTCTTGTTCTAGTTCTTCCTGTTGGGCGTCGAAGGTTTTGCGGGCGGTGGTGGCGGAGTTTATTGATTGATCTTTCTTTTCGATTTTGATTCTTTGGGAGCCTTTGTCGCGGTTTTCGAGGTCGTTTTGTTCTTCGTAGAGGGCTTTTTTGATTTCGGCTTCTTCTTGTTCGGTGTTTTCGTTTTCGAGATCTACGGTGATTTGTTTTTTTCCGGTGAGTTCGTTCTCTTCATTGGCGGTGAGGACTACGTCGTCATTTTGGGCTTCTGCTTTATCATAGAAGCTATTGATCATTTCTTCTTGTTCTTGATCTTGAGCTTTTTCGAGTGCTTCTTGGCGTGCTGTTTTTTCGTTGTCGGCGCTTTGATGTTTGCGGTCTAATGCTTCGACGTGTTCCACGGCTTTCGCTTTGTGTTGCGCTTCTTCTACTTCTTTTTTGCTGTTGGCGGACTTGCTGACTTGATCGGCAACAGCTTGAGCAAAGGCAATGTCATCCTCGAGATTTTCGGGGTTGCCGCGGCGTTTTAATTCTTCTTTTGCTCTTTTGAGGGTTTCAAAAAATTGGTCGTTTTCTAAAGCGTTGGGATTTTGGCTGAGATATTGGCCGAGGAGGGTGGTGGCTTTTTCTGCTGATTCTTTACTTTGATCTTGATTGAGAAAAACGTCTGCCGCCTTGATCACTTGTTCGATGGTGGGCAATTCGGCGAGGATTTCTTTTGCTTCTTGGCTTTCTCCGGCTTCGATGTCCTCTAATTGTGCTGCTTTTTCTGATTTTGCTTTCTCCTTGTCGTTGATTGTTTGTTCGAGATCGGAGATTAGGGCCACTTTTTCATGATATTCAGCTTCGGCAAAGGGGGTGGTCCAGTCTTCATTGATGGTTTGGGGATTTTCTCCTTTGGGGTCTAACTCTTTTACTTTTTCTTGGAATTTCGTGTTGAGGTTTTCGTAAGCCTTGAGATTGCGCTTTTCTTTGCTGGTTTCCGCTTTGGGGCTGACGAGTATTTTGTAGAGATCTTCTACTTTTTTTACTTCCACTTTGCCGTTTTCTTTCGATTTGTAGCGGTCGGTGTCGGCAAAAATTTCTTTAAATTTGCGAGCGGTTTTGTTGCAGAGATGGCCTTTGTTTTTGGATTCTTCGATCGCTCCGAAGGCGTTGTTTTGTATTTCCAATAGTTTTTGGCTTTCGCTCTGTTCGAGATTGTCTAGAGTGCTGATGTGTTTTTTGATGGCATCTTTTTTGGCCATGAAATCGAGTTTTTCAAAGGTCTTGGCCGCTTTTTCAAATCCCGCTTTGTCGCCTTTTTCTTCGTAGGCTTTTGCTAATTCTTCAAAGAGAGCTTTTTCGTTATTTGCCAATTTTTGCCAGCTGAGGATCATGGTGCTGCGTTCGTCGAGGCCGGCGTCACGGTAGTAGTCGAGATAGAGTTTGATCGAAAGGTCACTCATTGCCTGGTATTTTTGGCCAAAGGCGGTGACTTCGGTGTTTTTGAGTAAGTTGTTTTGATCGCTGACGTATTCGGACTGTTCCATGGCGGAGATAGACTTGATCATTTCGTAGTTTTGTTGAAATTCGGAGAGGCTGCTAGACTTGAGCAGTTTTTGGATGATTTCGGTGCGGGCTTTTTTGCTGTAGAGGCCGAGGTTTTCCATTCCTTTGAGCAGGCCTTCGATTTCGAGAGACTTGTTGAGCCATTCTTTTCTTTCGCTGCGGCCTTCTTTTTCAATGTATTTTGATTCGAGGGGGGTGCTGACACCTTGGCGTTTGTAGAGGTTAGTGAGAGAGCGGAAAAGTTCGCGCCGTGGAGCTAAACCGTCGGCACTGTCTGTACCTGCTTTTTCACCTTCAAACTTGTCGAGGTTGTTTTTGAGGTGAAAGATACTAGGTGTATTGCGACGTTCTTGCGCAAACCAGGCTTTAAAGGAGGCGATATTACCGGTGCCAATGAGGTCGGCGTTGTCATCGACCATTTTGTTAAATTTTTCTTCGATGGCTAGCAGCTTGGGGTCTTCGGGGTTGCGGAGGCGCATTTTTTCTTTGAGATCCATGCTTCCTTGCTCCAGTTTTCCTTTGAGGTCGGTGGTGATTTCGCGGTGAAGGTCTTGAAGTTCGCGGGAGTTTTGGCTGTTTTCTGCTTCTTTTAGATATCTAATGAAAGTGATGTGGTCGAGGCCGTGTTTTTTGTTTAGTTTACGTAATTCCTCTGTGCATTGTTCTCGATGACGACGGATTGATTTTTGTACTTCGGAGATTGTTTTATGGCCTTCTTTTACTGCTTGGTAGTCTTCTGCACTCCAGAGGGTTTTAAATTTATCAACATCATTGTTTGAAGCTTTTTGTGCCGATTCTTGTTCAAAATCGGTGTTTTCGGCTTGGTCTAATTGTGTTTCGTTAGCAAGACTGCTTGATTCGAGAGCCATGGGAGTGATGTTGTTATTGAGGAATTAGATATTAAAAGATTTTTAGGACTTGTGTCAATGTTGAATTGATTGTATAGTTCAGTCTTCCAGATTGGGCGCAGGTTAGCGATGTTGCTAGCCGCCGTTCACTGGGGGGAGCCCTGTATGAGGGCGATCTTTGACAGGAGAGTGTGATGACGAAGTATCAAAGTCTTGACCCGGAGCTGCTCGTCAATAGGTTTAATTGTCTTCTTATGAGTATCATTGATACTTGTGTGGAGGTTGTGGAAATTTTAGATGGGAATGTGATTCGTTTTGCGGTTAAACAGAAGGGGTTCAAGGCTCTGGCCTTGGATCTTTTAAGACAAAAACTGGTGTTTCTGAGAATTACTGATGCCCTAAGGGGAAAAACCAGTTCTGTCTCTGCCAGTAGCTTGGCAGAGATCATGAATCTTCCATTTGACGATTTTGAGGGGCCGATATATTTTCCTGCTCCTCATTATGTGATGGATCCTTCGTGGTTTGACATGTCGAGGCATCAAGTCTTTTCTTTGAAATCTCTTGTGGAAGACGTTGCTACCTTCGTTCAATCGAGCAATCTTGCTAGCCTCAAAGTTGAGGCAAAAGATGAGCGAGCTCTTCAAGGGTTCGCTCAAGATTTGACACGTAAGGTCGACGGACTTGCCTCTCTCATCTACCACTTCGATTTAGGCGGATTTATCGCCTCACTGGAGTGATCACCTCTCCTCCCGGTCCCCATCCTCGCTTTATTGCTTGGATGGGTGACCGGAACTTTTTAATTTAAGGATCGTTTACTCTTAGACGCTGCAGGCGGAGAAGCCGCAGCTGAGGCAGAGGATGCAGCCTTCGGCTTTTTGGACTTTGCTGTCGCACTCGGGACATTTGGTGCTGGTTTTTTTGTTGAATGCCGGCTCTTCGTGGCGGACGTTATTGTGTGGACGGCTGGTTTTTTTTGATTCTTCGATTACTGGTGGTGGGATTACTTCTTCGTAGTTTGAGGAGCCGCTGTTGTTTACCTTGGTACTGGTGGTTGTGGCTACCGCTTTTACTTCAGCGGCGACACTGACCGGTACGGCCTTTTTCAACCCGGCGCTTTCTCTTTTTTCTTCTTTCTTTTCGTGGAGATTGAGGACTTGTTCTTGGCGGCTACCGTCACGATAGACAGTACAACCCTTCAATCCTGCTTTCCAAGCCTTGATGTAGCCTTGTTTGACATCTTCGCGAGTGGCGGA
>CAYMGN010000089.1:0-2243 GCA_964389995.1 uncultured Candidatus Peribacteria bacterium
ACAAACCAATGGCGCGTCCCGATGCCGTGGTCGATCTTACTTTTGACCTCTTTGCCACTTTGGGTGCCAGCGATGAGCAGTTAGATTTTCCTTATATTTACGCAGTTGCCAAAGACGGAGTGGCAGTAAGAGAATTAAATGATGAACAAAAGGATATCACCCCACTGATTGATTTTATTTTTGAAAATGTGAAGCCGGCAGAAAGCAATACCGACGCACCGTTTAGGATGCAGCCGGCCAATCTCAAGTATGATAATTTCCTCGGACGTATTGCCGTGGGGCGTGTCTATGAAGGGGTTTTAAAAGCCAACCAAAATGTTACCGTAATTAAGAATGATGGCAGTAGATATCAGGGCAAAGTGACTAAAATTTTTACCTTTGAAGGCATGGACAAAGTCGAAGCTCAGGAAGCTCGTGCCGGAGACATGGTAGCGATCGCCGGCCTCCCTGACATCTTCGTAGGCGAAACCCTCACCACAGACCCAAAAGCGGAAGCCCTCCCGGCCATCAAAGTCGACCCTCCAGCCCTCGCCATCGAATTCATGGTCAACGACTCACCCTTTGCCGGCAAAGAAGGCGAATACGTCACCAGCCGCCACATCAAAGACCGCCTCGAAAAAGAACTCGAAACCAACGTCGGTCTTAAAATCGAACCGGTGCCCAACAGCGATGCTATCAAAGTCTACGGACGTGGCGAAATGCACATCGCCGTCTTGATCGAAACCATGCGCCGTGAAGGCTTCGAGCTCCAAATCTCACAGCCGCAAGTGATTATGCAAGAGATCGACGGTAAAAAACAGGAACCGATCGAGGCCGTAGTAATCAATGTCCCTGACGGAATGTCCGGCAGCGTCATCGAGGCCCTCGGTAAACGCAAAGGGATTTTACAAAACATGAAATCAGAAAACGGCAATACCCTTCTCGAGTTTGAAGTACCGACACGCGGACTGCTCGGCTTTCGCTCTAACTTCCTCCTCCTTACTAGGGGAGAGGGGACTCTCTACCACTCCTTCGATCACTATGCGCCTCACCTCGGCCCGATCGAAAAACGCCAAGTTGGCTCACTAATATCCGGAGAAACCGGCGCCACCATGGCCTACTCACTCTGGAAGCTTCAAGAACGAGGACCACTTTTTGTCGAACCGGCCACAGAGGTCTACGAAGGAATGATCATCGGCGAACACAACCAAGGAACAGACCTGATCGTCAATCCCATCAAGAACAAAAAGCTCACCAACGTCCGAGCCTCAGGAGCTGACGACGCACTTACTCTCACGCCCGTTGTCCCTATCACCCTGGAAACTGCTATCGAATACATCAAAGAAGACGAATACGCAGAAATCACCCCCTCTCAAGTGCGCCTGCGCAAAAAATTCCTCAAAGAACACGAACGCAAGAGAAACAAATAGACGGTTGACAATAAAATCGTAAGAACTTAACTTATCCGCGGTGTAAGAACTCGGAGGTGGGTTCTTACCAATTGACAACCGGCTACTCAAGCAAACACGAGGGGACAATGACTAGAACTAGCAAAAGTTTCTTTTTCCAGGCAATCATCATTCTTCTTTGTACATCATTGATTCAGGCACCTCTTACGGCTCAAGAAAAACCACAAGGAGATGCTAAAAACTTCAAAGACGGACTGCTCATGGCTGGCGCCATCAATATGGTCGCTGACGCCACGTTGTTTTGGAGGTTGTTTAGTTCCACTTACTGTAACGATACCCCCAGTGACGACAGGAGAGCCTCATGCGTTAACTATCTACTGGCAGTCATCAGAAACCTAGCTGCTTCTGAGCCCTTTACAATTCAACTCCCATCAAGAACATCACTATAGAGCCTTACCAGCGAAACCGGAGAATCAACATCATAGCCTTGAGCCACCAAAACTAATTTTAAGGCCTCAGCCCTGGTCAAAGTTACATCAGACTCATCGGAATCCTTCACCACCATTCCAGCCACTGGTAGCAGAACAATCAATATCATTGATCAAAATATAGCTGGCTGTTAAATCATTGTTCATCGCCTGTAGATCCAAGCAGTCTTCAATCTGATAGGGATCACCACCGGAACCGTCACCATCGGCAAAGCTACCGCCGGCTGCAAAAGCAATACCAGCAAAGACAGTTGTCATCAAAAAAGCACTGAGAAATAAAGTTAATCTGTGGACAAATTTCATAGAGAATGGATTTAAATCACCATTAAAAATAGCTTAAATCAATTGAATAGGCAAAATATTCTCC
>CAYMGN010000089.1:2253-4527 GCA_964389995.1 uncultured Candidatus Peribacteria bacterium
AGAGTAAATTATTTATAGTTATCCTCAAGCAACTTTAAAGCCGCACGATAACCGGTCATCAAAGCGGTTTCCATCGAAGGACACCCCATAAAATCACCGGAAAAATAGAAAAAAGGTCCCTGATTTTCTTTTAAGGTTCTTACAAATTCTTCATGAGCTGTGGGCATAGTCTTATTCCAGGCGATATAGGTTTCCAGTTTTTTAAATTTCACGTCGGGAAAAATATTTTTAAGTTGTGTAGCGAGAGTTTTTAACAATTTTTCCTGATCGATTTTGGAGGGGAGTCCATCATGAACTTTAATATTCAATGTAAGAAATTTTTCTAATTTCTTGCCATAAAGTTCTTTTAAATTAATCGTCGACAAAATAACCAAGTCGTCATCATCACGATCATGATAAAAAGACGCACCCCAATGACTGTCACCAGCAATTTCCGGCACATCGGACATTTCCACTGCAGCAGTAATAAAAGTAGTATATTCCCAATTTTTCACTAGCTGCAAATGCAATTGTTCATAGATCTTTTTTGAAACGGTTTGAGCAAAAAGAACGTGATCAGGTTCGAAACTTTGACTTGTAGTTACCAATTTATGCCCGTCAATCCCTTCTAACTTCTCGCCTTTTAAAATCTTCACACCTCGTCTTTCTAACTCTTCCTCCATTGCTTTAATAAAAACCTCACTACCCTGAGGAAAGTAGGAAGAATCATGAGCATCACCACTGATCACATTTCGCCCCCAAGTAGCAGACATAAATGCCATCTTCAATCTCGATACTGAATCATAACAAAAGCCCTGTAAAAAAGTATCCATCACTCCCAAATATTGACGTTCCTTCTCAGGCTTGAATTTTAAGGATTTTATATACTCCTCTATGGTCATCTCTTTATAATGATCCAATTTCGGATCAGTGGGGTCCAAATCGGTCATTGTCTTTCTAAAGGTCTTAATCAAGTATTTAACTATATCCCAGGAATCCATCTTAATATGTTTGTCAGGCTGGGGCTTACGTATATCCTCCCAAGCCCCATAAATCTTCAAGTCAGGTAAATCCCGTAATTGATCGCTCAACCCCAATTCTTTCACCAATTTTCGATAGCGCCGATACCATGGATAGATGATAAACCCTCCGAAGTCCACACGCTCACCGTTCACCAACGGCGCCTGTACTCGACCGCCAAGCTTCTGTTTCTTTTCCAATAACAAAATCTCTACTTCCTCCAGCTTGTTACTCAACTCATAGGCCGCTGATAATCCGGTAAGACCACCCCCAACCACTATGATTTGTTTTTTATTCTTAGTTTTTGACATGGCCCTAAAATACCACGACTCGACGTCCAGGCAAAATCCTTTAAAACTACAAGCTATCTCGTGTATATTGACCTAAAAGTATAAACAACAAACATGCAAAATCGCATTAGTATGATCACTCTCGGCGTTAAAGATCTCCAGGCTTCCACAGATTTTTACCAAAACGCCCTCAACCTGCCATTGTCACCTCATAGCGTACCTGGTGCGGTTACCTTTTTTGAATTAAATGGCACCTGGCTTGGTCTTTTTCAGCGTGAATCTTTAGCCAAAGACGCAAACGTACCCGCAGAAGGTAATGGTTTTAACAGCTTTACTCTCTCGCACAACCTTCCCTCCGAAGATGACGTAAAAAAATTTTTTAGAGAACTCCCTGACAGTGTCGAGATTGTCAAAGAACCAAAAAAAGCAGACTGGGGCGGCTATCATGGATATTTTGCGGACTTAGATGGTCACCTCTGGGAAATCGCCTACAATCCCGATTTTTGGATCGGACCACCCCAATAACCTCATTCATATGAACCTCATTAAAAAATTCCTCAACTCCATCACCATGTACCGTTTGGTGCTTTGGTCTCTGGTATTACTAGCCGGGCTGGGGTTGATTTTTTCACTCCTCGATTTAATTTCTTACCAATTTTTTGACTTAACTCTCACTCTAGTCAACCTTGTGATCATCACTTTTGCTACCAACCAAATAGTTGGTCGTCTCCTAAAAGTACCGCTCAATCGTGAATCATGGATCATTACCGCTTTAATCCTCTTTCTCATTTTGCCGCCGGCTACCAATGTTACCGAACATCTTATTGTGGCTGCGGTTGGGGGGCTCTCAATGCTTTCAAAATACCTCTTAGCCCTTCGTCATAAACATTTTTTTTTCTTCTGTAGCTAACATTTCTCAAAATTTTCTTTGAATTGAGTTGGATACTTTCGATGCATGCGCGCTCAAAATATGCCTCATGTTTCC
>CAYMGN010000089.1:4537-5566 GCA_964389995.1 uncultured Candidatus Peribacteria bacterium
GCCGCTCTTGGTGCACTTATAGCTGGAATGGGCTTTTCCTATTATGCGATCTGGTGGGTAGGGAGCGTCTATTTCTTTCCTGTTACTCTTGTTGTTGCCCTGCTTATCTTTGCCAAAATCCGTCGTTTCCACATGCTTATTTCTTTCCTGATCTCCAGTCTTATCATCTTAGTGCTTTATACTCAGGTCAATGATGTAGATCTGTTCGAACATCTTGACGTGACGCTTCGCTCCTGGCCGCTATTTTTCTTTGCCGGGGTAATGCTCACCGAGCCCTATACCACTCCTGCTCGCAAAAAAAATCAGATCATTTATGCCGCCATCGTCGGAGCCCTTTCCTCTTGGCCTTTTGTTTTTGGCCCTATCTATTCCAGTCCCGAACTAGCCCTCCTCATCGGCAATCTCTTTGCCGCCATTATCAGCTATCAGTCTCGATTTATGCTTACCCTCAAAGAAAAAGTCCAACTCACTGAAAACGCCATCGAGTTCGTCTTTGAAAGCGACAAGAGCTTCAATTTTAAATCCGGGCAATATATGGAATGGACCCTTCCTCACAAAAACGTTGATTCCCGTGGCGTAAGACGATATTTTACCATTTCTTCCTCACCTCAGGATCCCAATATTCGTCTCGGTGTAAAATTTAACGAGCCTTCCAGTAGCTTCAAAAAAGAACTTCAAAATCTCAAGGAGGGAGCGGTCATTTCCGCTGGAGAAGTTGACGGAGACTTCCTCCTACCAAAAAATCAAGAACAAAAGCTCTGTTTTATTGCCGGAGGGATTGGTATCACCCCTTTTATCAGCCATCTGCGTTGCATGATTGATCAAAAATCAAAGACCGAAGTCACTCTTTTTTACGGTTGTCGAAATATTGAAGAAACGGCTTACCAAGAATTTCTCCAAGAAGCGCAAGAAAAACTGGAACTCAAAGTAGTATGCGCTCTAGGAGAAGCTCCCGATTCCCCAACAGAAAAACTTCAATTCGAAGAAGGACGAATCACCGAAGACCTCATTAAAAAACATCTTAAAGAT
>CAYMGN010000090.1:0-5198 GCA_964389995.1 uncultured Candidatus Peribacteria bacterium
CAACCGGGCTGAGCTAGCTTCGTATACTTACCAAGCGTAAATTTCACTCCCCGCTGATACTGCTTTACTTCTCTAATACTAAACAACAAAACGAGAACGACAACTAATCCTAAATAAAATAGTGGCATGTGTACTTGATTAAAATCTAGCCCCACACTATCAATATTTGCCCCAAAAATCCACTTTTCACCTAGAAAAAAGCCTCCATAAAACTTGTATCGGAAGCTAAAAGATGGTAAAATAACGAGATGTCTAAAAAGCGTTAATTTATGTTTACAGCACATGCCGCCAGCGTAGTCACAGATACCAACGCCGAGCAGGCCACGTCAGATTTGGTGGAATTTTTTCAGATTATCATCACCAAGATCCCCCTCTGGATCGCCGCGATTATTATTGTGTTTTTCACCTTTGTACTGGCCAGAATCGCCCGTCGAGTAGTCGAAAACAAATTGGCCGAAAAAGGCCTCGAAGAAGAACATCAAGAAATCCAAATCCTCATGGGCCGGCTCACAAACTCCATCGTCCAAGTGATCGGGATTACTGCTGCTTTAAAGGTCGCCGGGATTGATATTACCAGTATCATCGCCGCCGGTGCCTTTGGTATTGGTTTTGCTCTCAAGGATTTGATTATGAATTTCATCGCCGGGATGATGATCCTCCTCGGCAGACATTTTTCCCTCGGCGATTTTATCAAAGTCGGCAGCACCATCGGTAAAGTAATGGAAATCCAATCCCGTGTCACCATCCTCCGTGCGATCGATGGTACTAAGGTCATTGTCCCGAATTCCAATCTTTTTAAGAAAGAAGTGACCAGTTTTACCAGTAACCCCTTCCGCCGTGTTGAAATCCTCGTTAAAGTTGATTATCGCAATAATCTCGACAATGTAGTTAAGGTAGCCAGCGATATTCTCAAAAATACTAAGGGCGTATTGACCCAGCCCAAGCCCGGAGTGCTCATCGGTACCTTTGGCGATAATGGTGTGGAAATCAAACTGCGCGCCTGGTGTAATGCCCGTGGCGGTTGGCTCAAAGTAAAATCCCGCCTCATGCTTTCGGTCAAAGAAAAATTCAAAGAGCACGGTATCCGTATCGCGCGTCCAGTCCGCTTCATCCACGAGGACAACGAACAAGACCTCGTCGAAAAAATCATGGAGTCTGAAGAAGCAGAAAATAATCAAAAAGAGCAGCAACAAGCTGAAGCTCAACCTCAAGATCAGGCTCCACCAGCCAATACCAATCTCCAACCAGCATTGGCCGCCGCGGGTCCTACTCAAAACATCACCGTCACCGGTCAAATGCCAGTCCAGCCTGTACAAGAGCAAACGCAGCAGATTCCAGCTCAAGCTAGCGCCCAACCACAAAATCCTCCTGTACAAAACACGCCTCCCACCCAAAACTCCGGCAACGACCAAGGCGACGCCCCTCTCCAACCCTTGAGCGAACAAAAGTAATTTTCCTATAATAACATACATAAAAAGCCTCCATAGTAGGAGGCTCTTTTTTTTGGCAAAATAAAACCCGCCCGAAGGCGGGGAAACACTTTTTAACTTCTATCGACATCTAGTTGTTTTTGGGTGAATGCCGAGAAATCTCTATTTTTGTTTGTGTTTTTGTTTTCAGGAGACCAATCCCGAAAGGGATAAGACCGTGTTTTGGACTTTATTTTTGGTCGCGCCAACGACTGTCTGTTTTGCGTAATCCTAACTCTGTTTCCATAAGGAGAACGGAGAGTATTACCAGACTCTCACACAAGGTGAGCTAACGACGGCCCTCATGGTCAATGAGCGCCATCACACAGCCTAAGTGCTAGAGAGAGAAAAAGTGTGTATAGACTCTCCCCAGCACTTAAGCTGTCTGATCTTCTTACTTACGAGCTTCTTATTGTCAATGGGCTGGCATCTAGGGCTGATATGATTTTGAGAGACTTTTTATTTGCCCCCCGTTTTCTTCATATCATATTATTATATTCTTTTATTTTTATTTTTGCAAGATTAAGTTATGGACAAAGTTAGAAAATATGTTGTTTTTGATTTTTGCTGGACAAGCCCGGTCATTAATGTAAACTGAGGTAAAATTGCAGTTTGCAATGATAACCAACAAAGATGTCTACACTTTCTATCTTTGATATCGCCAGTCCGGTGATGGTGGGTCCTTCTAGCTCTCATACTGCTGGTGCCTGCAAGATAGGGCAGTTTGCCCGTGCCTTTTTTAATCGTACACCCAAAAAAGTGACCTTCTATCTCCACGGCTCATTTGCCGAAGTTTACAAAGGCCACGCTACTGATCGCGCCCTCCTCGGCGGCGTTTTAAAGTTTCGCACTAGTGATCCTCGTATCCGCGACAGCTTCAAAATCGCAGAAGAAAAAGGCCTCGAATACCAATTTATCAAAACCGACCTCGGCCCCCAAGCCCATCCCAACACCGTCCAAATCGTTTTAGAAAAAGACGACCATCATATGTCTGTCACTGGTTGTTCAGTCGGCGGCGGCATGGTCGAAATTACTGAAATTAACGGATTCAATGTCCATCTCAAGGGACGTGCCGGCCAATATCTTTCCTTAGTTGTCTGCCATAAAAAAGGAGCACACGTCGTAGAAGCTATGAAAAAAGCAATCGAAAAATTAGATATTTCCGTTACCAAAGTAGTCGGTGATACCTTAGGAAACAAAACCATCAGCGTCTTTAGTACCGAAGGTCGCCGCATTAAAGTCCCGGAAGTAATCGCTTTAGAAAAAATCCCCAATGTTCATTTTGTACGCTCGCTTTCTAAATTAGAAAAACAATAAATCCACTACCATGAGTTTTCAATTTACCACTGCCGAACAACTAACCAAGCTCTGCCACAAATACAAACTCCCAATTTCTAGTATAGCCAAGCGTTACGAAGCCGAACGCTCCGGCAAATCCATCCCTTCCGTCCGCTACCAAATGAAAAAAACACGGGACATCATGCGCGAAACCATCCAAAAGGGGATTAAATCCACCGAAAAATCCAAGATGGGCATGGTCGGTGGTGACGCCAAAAAACTCTATGACTCGCTTAGCAATCTCAAAGAAATGATGGGCAACAAGGTCACTGTCCGCGCAATGGCCTATGCCACAGCCGTCGGTGAACAAAATGCCTGCATGCGTCGTATCGTCGCTTTTCCCACTGCCGGAGGTGCTGGAGTGGTCCCGGCAGTCATGTTCAGCTGTAGCGAACACTTTCACGCCGGTAAACGCAAACTCTTAAAAGGCCTATTTTGCGCCTCAGCCGTTGGACTGATCATCGCCGAAAACGCCACTCTCTCAGCCGCAAAAGGTGGCTGTCAGGCCGAAGTCGGTGCCGCGGTAGCCATGGCCGCTGCCGGACTCACCGAAATGCGCGGTGGCAAACCCGAACAATGCTTTGACGCTGCAGCTATCGGTCTCAAGAGCTACCTCGGTCTCGCCTGCGATCCCCTCGGTGGCCTCGTCGAAGTCCCCTGTATCAAGCGCAACGCCATCGGTTGCATGGCCGCCATTGGCGCTTCCGATATGGTCATGGCCGGCATCACCAGCTTCGTCCCCTTCGATGAAGTGGTGGAGGCAATGGCCAACATTGCCAAAACCATGTCTCCTAAATTACGTGAAACCGCCCTCGGCGGCCTTGCCGTCACCAAAACCGGCAATAAAATCAAAAGAAAACTCGGCCTCCCCATCACCAAACCTTAAAAAATGATCAAAAAAAACTTCAACATCGCCGTCCTCGCCTCCACCCGCGGCACCGACCTTCAGGCAATCATCGACGAAATCCAGTCCGGCAACATGCCCGGCATTGACCTCAAACTAGTCCTCAGCAACAAAAAGTGCCCCGCCCTCGAAAGAGCCCAAAAACACGGCATCGAAGCCATCCACCTCAACCCCAAAGGAAAATCCCGCAGCGAATTCGACCGGGAAATGCTCAAAATCCTCCGCGAAAAAGAAATAGACCTGGTAGTCCTGGTAGGCTATATGCGCCTCCTCAGCCCCGGATTTGTCGAGGCTTTTCCCCAGCGTATCATCAATGTCCACCCTTCACTCATCCCCAAATACAGCGGCAAAGACTTCTACGACGCCAACGTCCACCAGGCTGTCCTCGATAATGGCGACCAAGAAACCGGCATGACCATCCACTTCGTCGACGAAGGCCTCGACACCGGCGATATCATTCTCCAAAAAACCTGTCCGGTCCTCCCAGATGACACCGCCGAAACCCTCAAAGCTCGCGTCCAAGAACTAGAAAAAAAATGGTACCCCGAAGTAATCCGCCGTTTCGCTAGGGGAGAGCTCTAAACCTATTTTTTCCGCCATTTCCAGTGATATTTCAACGCACTGGCCAAATGAAACCAGGAGATTTTGTTAAATAGAAGCTTAAAAAATTTCCCTTCACTCAGCCGTTTGTGATAGTGCACAGCCTTCGCCTCTGGATAGTAAACTACTTTAAACCCGGCCTTCGACACCTTCCGACACAGATCAAAGTCCTCCATAAAGAGAAAATAGCGCTCATCAAATCCATTCACATCCGTAAAAACCTCCCGCGGCATCAACATAAAAGCCCCGGTAATCAAGTCCACTTCCTGGATGCTCTCATGATTAAAGTCCTCCATCAGGTAGTTTTCATAACGCTTCTTAAACGGCCAAATCTTCTTCAAAAAACTACGCTTGATAAAGAGATCAAAAAACTTAAAATTACGCCGACAAGAGCGTTGCACATGCCCATTGTGATACATCAGTTTCGGGCCTAAGATCCCGATATCTTTGTGCTTATCCATGTAGTCCACCATCTTTTGCAAAGTATCCGGTGCCACCGTGATGTCAGTATTGAGTATCAAAATATACTTACCAGTAGCCTCTCGCGCCGCAAAATTATGCCCGGCACCATAACCCAGATTGCTCCCTGGTTCCGTAAGAATAATATCTCCTTTCTTCGCTGCTTCCTTCAGATAATCCAAACTCTCATCCTTGGAATTGTTATCACAAAAAATAATCTCAAAATCAAAGTCGGTTTTGCTCTTTTTTAAGGCCTCCACACAAATCCGCGGGAAATATTTCTGATTGTAATTGACCACCGTGATCGAAAGTTTCATGACATTATTTTAGTTTTTTCTTAATTTCACTGCGTGCACCCCGCTTTACTACTTCTTTATTTTCCGAAACCTTAATTTTCCAGTCTCCACGCACAAAACTATTGGCCGGCA
>CAYMGN010000091.1:0-3200 GCA_964389995.1 uncultured Candidatus Peribacteria bacterium
GAGAGCTTTGTCCATATCACGAAAAAGCATGGGGTCGTGTAATTCCAACTGATCGGCAGGTAACTCTGCTAAATCACGATTGCGCAGAACCGCTTCAAAAGGATCGGCGGTGGGATCTTCATTAAGGAGGGACCAATTTTTTCCGAGGAGGGACATATTATTTTTTTTCTTCTTTTTTATTACGGCGCCAGAGTACGAGAGCTTCTTCGGGAGAATCCACTTGGTCATCGCCAAAGACCCAGGTATGACGGGAGACGATCTTGCGGGAAATGCCGGAGATGACATCTTCCATCTGGAAATAGCCCTTTTCTTGGGCGATTTGACTGATCATTACGATCTGAAAGAGGACATCGCCCAATTCTTCGCAGAGGTTTTGATGATCGCCTTTTTCGACGGCTTCGCGCACTTCGGTGACCTCGTCGTCGATGTATTTGAGCATGGAGGCGATGGTTTGTTTGCGATCCCAGGGGCAGCCTTGATCGGAGCGGAGGATGGTCGCTAATTCCATGAGGTTTTTGAGGTCGTGTTCCGGGTGTTCGCCGTCGTGTTGAGGGTTCATGATTGGGAGTTAGAATTTGAGAGGTCGAGCCACTTTACCTTATCATATCTTTTGAGCCAGGTGCATTGTCTTTTGGCGTAGCGGCGGGTGTTGCGTTTGAGGAGGCGTTTGGCTTCGTCGAGAGAGTAGTGGCCTTGGAGGTAGGGAATAATTTCTTTGACGCCGAGTGAGGTCATGGAGGGGAGCTCGGGATCATAGCCCTGATCGAGGAGCTTTTTTACTTCTTCGAGGAGGCCTTCGGCAATTTGTTGATCGACTCTTGCTTCGATGCGGGCGTAGATTTCTGGGCGAGGGCGGTGGATGCCGATGAGAAAGGTATCGTATTGAGGTTGGCCGGTGCCGGCTTCGCTGATCGGTTGATCGGGCTTATGGGTGGCCACTTCGATGGCGCGGATGATATAGCGAAGGTTATTGGGGTGGATTTTTGCCGCTGATTGGGGGTCGAGAGCGGTGAGTTTTTGGTGGAGATGGGGGGGGCCTTTTTCGGCGGCTTCTTTTTCTAGCTGGTCACGAAGTGATTGATTTGGGGGGACGCGGGGGACATCGTAATTTTGGATGATGGAACTAATATAGAGTCCGGTACCGCCGGCGAGGATGGGGAGCTTCTTGCGGCTGTGAATGTCAGAAATTATTTGATGGGCGCAGTCGGTAAATTCGGTGAGGGTGATCACTTCGTCGGGATTGGCGATGCCGATGAGATGATGTGGGATGCCGGCTCTTTGCTCAAGAGGAAGAACGTCAGTGGCTAAGTCCATCTGGCGGTAGATCTGGCGGGAATCAGTGGAGAGGACTTCACCCTGGTAATTTTGCCCTACTTCTAAAGAAAAATTGGTTTTACCGGAGGCAGTGGGGCCGAGGATGACTACCAGAGGTTTATCACTTCCAGCAAGAAATTGCTCTAGCTCTTGCAGGATTTGCTGTTTGTTCATTAATTTTTTGTCCATAGCGGATTTAGGATATCCCCTACTACTTCATTTTGCAACTGGGAAGTAAAAGTGGTATAATAAAATGATCTAAAACAAAAATAAATGGCTGGATTAGAAGAATACATGTCCAATGAGGCGATGTGTGAGACTAATAACGCCTTGTCAAAGGCAAGAGAAAAATCGATTAAGGATTTAGCGGAGCTAAAGCGTTGTGAAGTGGGGTCGGAGGCATTGCAGGAAAATACCGTTTTTGTGAAGAATTTTGAGACTGGGGAGGGGCGGATTGAGACGAGTGAAAAAATTGACCAGATCGAGGATAATGCCAGTTACCTGCCGTTTGGATGGGTGGACAGTCAGAGTTTTGAGAGCGAAAAAGAGTTCAAGCGGACGAAGGATTTTTATCAACGCTATCAAGGCAATGCGCAGACGATTTTGGCTTTGCAGGAGCACTTCACTTTTCAAAATTTAGGTGAAAGGGAAAAAGTGCTAAAAGTAGCGGAAGCAGTGGCTGGGCTCAAGGATTTTAATGACGAAGAATTTCAAAATAAGATGGAAGAATTACGGGCTCAGGGATTGAATGATGAGGATATTTTTAATTATGGGATGAATGCGATTTTGGGAGCGGAAAGGGCGATGGCAGCGATCCCGCCGGAGTATCTCAGTTCGGAATATTTTGAGCCACAGATTGATTTTGATACCGGGCAGACGATGATGCCGGCGATTTTGGGAATGGTGGTGACTCAAGGTAAGGGCAAGACAGAAAAAGAAAGGCTCTCTTTTGTAGTAAAAACGCCTAGAGAAGAAGCGACGCGGGAAGTGGCGGAGACTAAAGATGATGAGATTTTGCCCCCTTATTAAAAGTAGAATTTAAGTTTGTGGACTACTCTTCGGTCATGCAGTGATTGATGCCCTCTTTTTGGAGGCGAGCTTCGACAATAAATTTTTCTTTTTCGTCGGCCATAGCGGCCTCGATTTCTTGCTCGCAGACCAAGTAGCGGGTACCATCAGCACATTGGAGGATTTGGTAGTTTTCATCAAGATCGAGGATTTTTTTCAGGGCTTGAGGTTTCTGTCCGTCGGCGCAGGTGGGGCTTTCTGGAGCGAGGCGGCTGAGGTAGAGGTCGGGATCTTCTGGGTCGGGGGTAAATTGGATTTGGAGGGGGGCGCTGAAGTCGAAGAGGTCCATGTCTTCGGTAGTGAGAGCGTCATTAGGTTGACTAGTGGCTTTAAGTTGATCTGATTTGTCAGCTTTGTTTTTTGCCATGGCAGTCGATTCATTTGCTTCTTCAATTGCTGTTGGTTGAGGATCATTAGGCTGCCAGTCGTTGACGGTAGGGACTTTTACGATGTTGACTGGAGTAATGGAGTTAGGACCAGTAGATGCTGAATTTTGAGCTGTTTTTTTAGAACCGTCCTGATATTGGCTAGCGATGTAGGTGGAGGCGCCAAAGATTGTCATAAGAGCTAAGGCTCCGACAAGTTGCCGTAAATGTTTTGGTGATTTTTTACTATTGCTTAAGAGATCATTAATAGTAATGGCATTCCTTTCAGTTTTTGTATTTTTACGATTTGAAGTGATTATCTCTTGATTAAGAAAAGCCTTAACCCCTCTGCCACGTTTGACTGTGATTACTTTTTTCGATTTTCCATCCTTACCTACACTGCGTACTTGTCCAGAGATTACTTGTGATGGTTCGCGAGTGTTGACGATTTGT
>CAYMGN010000091.1:3210-5126 GCA_964389995.1 uncultured Candidatus Peribacteria bacterium
TTTGTGGTCTTACTGAAGTAGAGGAAGGTTTGTTGGTTGCAGTTTTTGCTGGGGCCTTATCGAGCTGAAGAGATGCACTGTTTTCCCCTTGGCTTTCATCAGTGTTTTTAAGATAAATGTTTAAGCTGTGGCCATCGACAATAGCAGCTGTTCTCGCTCTAATTGCGGCGATATCTTTGTCGGTCAAAGGTCCGCTTTCTAATTCTAACTCACGGTGAAAGGCTGCTAGTTGACGACTTTTCCTTTCCTCAGCAGCTTTACGATCTTGTTCTATTTTGGCGAAAAGGTCTTCAAAAAACCTCAAAGTGTCCTCGTCGATATCAGTGATTCTAGATCTTCTTGGCTCAATATCTTGTGTAGTGGAGGTTTGAACAGGCTCGTCTGATTGTCCGAGAGCCTCTAATACACCGGAAATTTCATCGGCACTGAAGACGCGACTAGATTCCTGCCCCGGTCTTTCGACGTTTTCCGGTTCACGATCTTTTGGTAATGGTGGTGGGAAAAATTCCTTGGACATATTTTTCTTTAAATATAGCTAGTATTATTTTTTACAATAAATAGCCATAAAAGTCAATAAGAAGTGGTATTTAGTTTGACAGGGGCGGATTTTTTGTTAGAATGCTCCTGTCATAGATGGAAGGCAGGCATATTTGTCGGAAGTCCTCCGGAGACTAAAACTCGATATTTGGGTCAGCTGTTACAGCTTTTCCTTCGAAGTCTCAACCTCTATGATGAAGTTGAGTTTTTATTTAATTATTACAATATGCCATTAACTAGAGAACAAAAGGAAGAGCTAGTGAAGCAAATGACCGAAAAGATGAAGGAAGCTAAGTCTGTGGTTTTTGCTGAATACAAAGGGCTCACTGTTGAAGACATGGACACTTTGAGAGCAAAGATGCGCGAACAAGGCGTGAGCTTTCAAGTAGCCAAAAAGACTTTGATGAGACTGGCGGCAAAAGAAGCCAGGTACGAAGAAATCCCTGATGAAGTGATAGAAGGAGCAGTTGGTGTTGCCTTCGGGATGGAAGATGAAGTTGCTGCGGCAAAATTGCTTCATAACTTTGCAAAAGACAACGACAATCTCAAATTGAGAGGAGCACTTTTTGAAGGAAAAGTACTTGGCAAGGACAAAACTAAGGAATTAGCTTTGATCCCTGGCAAGGAAGAGCTCTTAGCGAAATTTGTTTACCTACTGAAAGCACCTGTACAAGGATTCCATGGGGTATTGCACAATACCGTTGGTGGCTTTGTGAGAGTGCTCAATGCGGTTAAGGAAAAGAAAGAACAAGAAGGAGCCGCTTAATTACCAAACAGTTAATAATTAATCACACATTTAACCAAAAAATTATGGCTGAAGAAGCAAAAACAGAAGAAACAACTCCTGCAGTTGAACTCAGCAAAGATGCTGAAAAAATTATGGATTTGGTAGAAAAACTACCTGTTCTCGACCTGGCTAATCTCGTAAAAGCTTTGGAAGAAAAATTTGGCGTAACTGCTGCTGCTCCAATGATGGTAGCCGGTGGTGCTGCTGCTGGCGGTGCCGGTGGTGATGACGCTGGTGCTGATGACGGTAAGAAAAACGTAATGCTTACTGCTGCCGGTGGTCAAAAAATCGCTGTAATCAAGGCTGTACGTGAAATCACCGGTCTTGGTCTTAAAGAAGCTAAGGACCTCGTTGACGGTGCTCCAAGTGCTGTTAAGGAAGGTGTTGAAAAAGCTGAAGCTGAAGAGCTTAAGAAAAAATTGGAAGAAGCTGGTGCTACTGTTGAATTGCAGTAATCGACTAGAAAAATCCTTAAAAAGACTCGGACTTTGGTTCGGGTCTTTTTTGTTGGGCTGAGAAGCGGGAAAAATTTGACTTTCGGGTACTGTTAAGCAAACGAAACTGAGTTAATAGTTTTTGCTAGGAACGAAGC
>CAYMGN010000092.1:0-5080 GCA_964389995.1 uncultured Candidatus Peribacteria bacterium
AGAAAAACTCTTGTTGTGATCGATCAAGAGACGCATTACCACTTTTTCGCCTTGGATAGTGGGTACGGTGGAAATACGGATATCGATTTCGTCATGAGGGAGAGAAAAATTGATTTTACCATCCTGGGGGGCATTACGTTCGTCTGTGCGGAGTTTGGACATCACCTTGATACGGGTAATGAGGTGTTCGTGGTATTTGCGCGGGAGGTTGAGGATATCGTACATGATCCCGTCCACTCGGAAACGGATCCAGACTTTGTCTTCCTGAGGTTCGATGTGGATATCGGAAGCGCCGCGACTATAACCGTCTTCGATCAAGAGATTGACGGCGTTGATGATGAGATCGCTTTGTTCCCCGCGTGTATTGCCAAGGGCTTCGTGAGCTTGGAGCATGGACTGAAACTGCTCCTTGATGTCCATTTTGTAGAGTCTGAGCTTGCTATCGATGTCAGAGTTAGTGGCGTAATGAGGGCGAATCGATTGAGGGAATAGTTTTTGGAGGTGATGAATGGCCTGCGTGTCTTCAGGGTTGTTCATCGCTAATTCTACGTATTGGTCATCGGCGTGGTAGGCGAGGACTTTTTTGCTGCGGGCAAATTGTTCGTCGATTTTTTTCATGACCTCTTGGTCTATTTTTTGACCGCTGAGGTTCACAAATTTCCAATTATTGACCTCGGCGATTAGCTGACCGAGTTCTTGATCTTTAATGTAACCGAGGCGTACCAGGCTATCTGTAAAGTCTTGTCCAGAATTTTGAGGGTGATTTTCCGCTTGTTGTAGCTGTTCCGCACTGATGAATTGACCATCAACGAGAAGGGATTTGAGTTCTTGTAGTTTTTCTGGTTTCATTTTTGTTTTTATTCCCCTTATTATAGCATAAAAAAGCGGTTTTTGCCAAGGGGTTTGGGGTTGGGTGAGGATGGAAGGATCGAGGTTGGGGGTGGAGACTTAGGACTTGGGACTTAGGACTTAGGACTTAGGGATTGGAGTTGGGGGATGCGATAGTTTGAGCATGGGAAAAAGGAAGAATTTAGGTTGAGGTTTAGATTTAGAGTTGAGGGAAATTTGTGGGCAAATTTCTGGCGGAGAGAGGGGGATTTGAACCCCCGCGCCGGGTAAATCCCGACCTACAGGATTAGCAATCCCGCCCCTTCAGCCACTTGGGTATCTCTCCGCGGTGTTTTGGCCCGAAAGCCTTGAAGAGGATAATATTATTTCCGGAAAAATGCAATTTTATTTGTGCATAAATTGCATGACGTGGAGTGTGAGGATGGAGCAACCGAAGCCGATACGGATGATGCGGGTAATGTGGCGTTTGAAGGTAACGTTGCGGTTTTCCCAGATGCGGCAAAAGCCCTCAATGATGAGGAAAAGTGCGGCGATGAAGGCGAGGATGTCGATGAGGATAGGATCTAGATAGCTACAGGCGTTTTTTACATTGCTTTGACCGCGGTATTGGACATAGCCGCCAAAAAAAGCGGAAATAATACCAACAATAACAGCAACGATATTGGTTTTTTTGAGGGTAGTCATAGTAATCTGATTGAAAATTTTATTGCAATCAGATTACCATGACAGCGTGTAATTTACCACTAATTGATGGAAGTGAAATGGCTGTAGCAGGCTGGGCCCTCGGTACCACCGGCGATTGGCTCTTTGTAGAGCTCGAGGGTGATGGGGTTGGCTTCGGTTGCGGCTAAAATTTCGTCTGTAAGTGCAGTTGAGAGTTGGAAATTTTTGAATTCGGAGCCGACTTGGTTGCTGTATTGGATTTGGTTGGACTGGAGACAACCGAGACCGATTTGGTTTTGGCCGGCATAGGCGTTTCCTTGGTTTTCGTTGAGGAAATTTTGAAAGCCGCCGGAGTGGTCGGAGGTGAGCATGAGTGAGACGTATTGGTAGGTCGCGCAATCTTGGTCACAGAAGGGCTCAGTGATTTCTTGTATTACTGGATAACCACTGACGGTTGCTGGTCCTGAGTAGGAGTCACCACGAAATTCGAAGGTTTGGAATTGGTCTTCTGTACTGTCATCAGAGGCTGGGGTGGGCGTTTCGCCGCTGGGGTTGATCACTTGGCCCATGAAGAGGATGTTTTGATTACTAGGGTCTTGGATGAGAAAGATGAAGGGATGATCAGCGATGAATTCTGGTCGAGCTTCGGGGTTGAAGGAAGTAACGCCTACCGATACACCGGTAGCGGCTGCGGCTTCTGTCCCCTCTTCGTTTACTTCGATAAAGGCTTGGTGGATGGCAGTTTGGATGAAGAGTTCTCTAGTGCCGGTGATGTCACTAAAATTAGCACCACTGTCATTACTTGGAGCGGTAAAGGCTGATCTAACACCCATGTCTTTGAGAGTTTGATTGAGGCTGTACTTTGTTTCCAATTTAAACTTTGGTAAGCCGACTATTACATCACGTTCTGTTAATTGACTAAGCCAATTCTGTAAACTCTGCTGGTTGATCTGCCCCTTCAAAGTATTTAAATCGCCCTTGGGCAACAAAACAACCAATTCCAATTCCTGATCGACATAGGGCATGGAGAGCACTTGGAGATCTGGAAGGTCAGCGTAGCGAAACCCAAGGTCTTCTTTGCGCTGATTCATCATTTCCACCTCCACGGTAGAGCCGTCATCGAGGGTAAATCGAGCGGGGCTAGTATTATCCGGATCAAATTGAGTAGCCCAGTTGCCTTTGAAATAAATGGCATTGGTAAGCACTAAACGAGTGAGTTGATTAATCGAACCTTCAGGGAAAAGATCTTGGATTTTGTCGTTGGTTTGTGCGGCTACCCAGTCATTGATGGTGGTGCGGGAGTTGTCGGGATCATTGATGAAGTCGAGATTTTCCGCTTGAGCTTGGTAGTAATCCTCTAGCAAGGAGATGTACTGACTGAGAATATCGTAGTCTTGCTGAACCCAAAGGGCATTGGCGGTATTGAGCTGGTAGTTTTGATCGGAGCGATTGAGATTTTGATAGAGGGCTGCATTAGCACGGGCGAGAGCATTGTTGTCTACTGTGAAATGAAAGGTCTCGGCGATTTCTTGAGCGGTTGTGTCAGCTGCTCCCTCATAAACCATGGCAAAGGCGGAACTAAGACTGTAGGGAGAAAAAAAGACATTTTCGTCGCTGGGCTGCTGTCTGTAAAAATCCAAGGCGAAGCGATTGTTACCGTCGATTAAGGTTTGGAGTTCGGCTTCAGTGGCGGTTTCGATCTGGGGATCGGGATTGGACTGATCGTCATCCGATGTGTTGGAGCCACCACAGGCGCTGAGAATAAGAGGAACTGCAAGAATGAGAGTACTGATTTTAAGGAAAGATGAATTGATCATGCGAAAATAAAAAGAATTATAGAGATAATAGTAAAGGCCCAACCAAGTGGGATGGAGAGACCGACTCCAAGAAGGAAACCGAGGTCATAAGTCCAGCCTTGGTTAGGGATGGCGTACATCTCGATATCGAGAAACCAACGGACGATAAGGGTAAAGGGCGCGACCATGCCATGCCAGATACCTTCAAGGAAGCCTGGTGCGTCAGAGGTAGCAATGCCAGCTTCGACGAAGCCACAGGCGCTCAATAGAGGTACAGAAAGGATGATAAGACTAAAGATTAATGTTTTTTTCATGATGTTTGACGTGAGTGGATAGCGATGCGATTGCCTTCGGTGTCTTCGATTGCGGCCATGTAGCCGTACTCCTCGGACACTTGGCGGATGGGGATGATCACTTTGCCGCCGGCGGCTTCGACGCGGTTGACTTCGTTTTTGAGGTCGCCGGAAGGTGCGGTGAAATAGATTAAGACGCCCGATTGGGAGGGTTTGTAGAATTCGTTGGCGGTGATGAGGGTGCCGGGGGTTCCGGGAGAGTTGTCTTTCATGGGGAACCAGGCCATGTCGATAGGGCCCATTTTCTGGAGATCCAGTTCAAATTGAAAAACTGCTTCATAAAATTTCTTCGCTCGATTCATGTCCTTTACGGGGATTTCAAACCAGCCGACAACGTTTCTTTCCATAAAATCTAGATTAAATGTGGATTTTTATTATATGGAATAAGTTGGCTTTTGTCTAATTTTAGAGGAAATCTATACTCTCGATGATTTGATCAAACTGTGATTGCACCTGATCGGGATTTTTTAGATCATTGGAGCTGGTGACAAAATCATAGATATCTCCCTGCTCAGAAAAAATATAGGAATATGTGCGGATAAATCCCTCGGGATCATCCAATCTCCGACCGGAACTTTCTGCAACAATACGGACACCACCAACCCCGTCTAATTGGATAATTTCGCTATCGATAATCTTGGGGCAGGAATCGGTTTCAGTACAATAGTTACGGTATTTTTCTGCTTCGTT
Source organism: uncultured Candidatus Peribacteria bacterium (assembly GCA_964389995.1). GTDB lineage: Bacteria > Patescibacteriota > Gracilibacteria > UBA1369 > LOWO2-01-FULL-3 > CAYMGN01. The sequence goes on from CAYMGN010000092.1 coordinate 4,352, forward strand.
GGCAAGTAACTCTTCTGGACTGTAGTTACCATCGAGGACAGCAAAGCGGAGATAAGGAAAATCACCTTCATTTTTTGGCTCGATTTCACCTTCCTGAATTAGGATTGGGGCTGGAAAGGTGAGGGTGAATTTTTGGTGTTTGAAAACTAGGATGTCTTCAGAGTCTTGGGTGTTTTGTTCGGTGCTTTCATGGCCACTGTCCACTGCAACTTCTTCTGTGCTGTTGGCATTGACTGTTTCTGTTTCCGAATCTGTACGATTACTGTTATTGCAAGCTGTGACTGTAGTTAAGGTAAGCATTAAGACTGTAAGCATTTTTTTCATAACTGTTTTTTTTAGTGATTTGGGCTGATGTTAACACATTTTTAATTGCCTTTTAAGCTTCTTTTTCTTATAGTGGACAACGCAGGAAAAATTTGTGACAACTTGTGGAGAGATGGCTGAGTGGTCGAAAGCGACGGTCTTGAAAACCGTTAGGGGTTTACGCCCCTCCAGGGTTCGAATCCCTGTCTCTCCGCCAGAAAGCGAGAAAGGGGCAAGCTTGCAGCTCAGGCTGCGAGTATTTTTTTAAACACGTACCGGAGTGTACGCTTATTAAAAAAATCTCTTGCTTCGCCGCAATCTTACCCCTTTCTCGCTTTCTGATCTTTAGGGCTAAAGGTTGAGCTGGGTGAGGGGCTCGTTTCTCGCGGGGCTTGAAACTCGTGGAGGTTGATTGGAGTGGGTGGT
>CAYMGN010000093.1:0-5064 GCA_964389995.1 uncultured Candidatus Peribacteria bacterium
TAGAAAAAACTCATCATTCAAGTCGCAAATAGCCAGATAACTACAATAATACATCACCCATGCATATGTTCATAAGGGTCTTGCATCCAGATAATATCTCTCCTTCAACCTTCAAAGTTAAGTCTTTTCTATGAGCGTTTTAATGTTACTCTCTTTAAGAGCCCATTAGCGTGACATAATATAAGCTTAGAAGTAATCCTTAGCGATAAATCACTAATCCCTTTCAACCTTCAAACATTCTTTTGCATTATCAATCAAAACCCTATTGGCCACTTTATGTTTTAACTCCCTATCCAGAGTCGCAATATAAGCCCCTTCGTTCGCCTTTTTCACAAGGCCATCATCGACATACTTCCCCCCAACCTTTACTTTCTTCACTCCCGATTCTTCCAATAACTGAAAAGCTACATCAATCGCCTGCCGTTCTCGATGCGATGTCTTATCCTCCTTCCTCAAATCCTTCATCTCTTCAAGAACTTCCCGTCGCATCACCACCCTAAAACCCATACTTTCCAATTCAGGAATAAAATCTATCCGTTTTAATACACAAGAAATGATAAAATTAGTATCGAGCAATACTTCCATCACTCGATTGTCATCATAGACATAAAGCTGATCCCCCAACTCCACAAACCCCCGCGCTTCAATCCCTGCAGCCACCTCCGCCAAATCAACCAAAACACTAGGATCCTCGATCCTTTCTACATTATCGATACGATCACGTGCCTGCTCAATCCTACTCAAAGCCATGTGCGCTCTTTCTCTAAAATCACCGGAATTTAACACTTCCAAAGCATTTTCATTGGCCTGATCGAGCAGCTGCACCGCTTGTGCCTTATCAGTAATACTGATAGTTTCCGCCTCTGAAATATTCATCTCCACACCATTTAGTTGCTCCTCGAGCGCTTCCAAACGCATTCTTTCTTCATTGCGAGAATTTGCAATATAAATCCCCGCCACCAAAACTACGATAAACAGCACTAAAACAACCAGCAGACCATTTTTATTACCAAAACGCCGCAGCCCAAGCGAGCCCAGCAATTTTTTAAAACTATAAAGAGTACTAGTCACAAAACTACCGGCCTTACGCACACTCTTCATCTTCGAACCAGTGTCCAAACCCGTAACAAACTCACCGGAAAGCCTCTCCGACTGATGATGAGTGTGGTCCTCATGGGTATGCAAAATATTTTCCGTCATCGAATCCTCATGTTTGCGAATCAAATCTTCTTCAACAGTACGTATTTCATTAAAAGACATCCCAATCAAACCGACCTTGCCCAAAATTTCCGTGGAAATCACATCCTGAATATCATAGAGACTCTTAGAAAAACTGCGCGGATTGATCGAACGAGCCAAATCATTCTGTCCGATATAACGCAGCAATCTCGTCGAAGCAAAAAGGACAAAATCACCGGACTCAATATCTCCACTGGCAATATTAGTAAAGAGATCTTCATCCTCAGCATCACTAAGACCATCACTGACAATACTGACAAAACGTTTCCTAATCAAATAAGCCTCGGCCTCACCGGACTGTGTGAGATAAAGAGTATTGCCCACCACTGCCGAAATAATCGCATTTATATCACCAAGATACCCTGATGCCTTGTCCTTTTTAAAATCATTAAGCATCAAATTTACTTCCTTTAAAGCAATCTCAAAACGCTCATAGGGGTCAGCATTAACGTCTTCAAAAAAGACCTCCTTCATCGTTTCGAATATTTCTAAAGCGATGCTCTCAGCATCTACCGGGTTGTTTTGAATTTCTAAATTGATGAAAATCTGGCCGCTCTGTTCACCGTGATCCTTAAAAAGATCAAAGGAATAGTTTTCGAGGAAGCTGTTTTCATCCCGACCAAAAAACAAAAATTCGTAATTGGCCTTTAAAGACATAGTCTAGGTGTCAAAATTATGGTAAAAATATACAAAAACTAAACAAAAGATGCAAGAGTAATGCTTTTCCATTGACGGAATTATCTTTTCTCTATAATATCAGCAAGCAATTCTGTTAAATCACAATACATGCTCGGAAAAACAAGTAATGTAAAACGCAGACGAAAACATGGCTTCCTAAAGCGCAAAGCTCAAGGTGGTCAAACTCTCAAAAGCCGGAGAGCAAAAGGTAGAGCTCGTCTTACCTACAAAAAACATTCAAAGTAAAAAGCCTTGATCGCAACTAAATTTCGCATTCCTAGGCAAGAAATTCCTTATATACTAAAGAAGGGCGCATCAATAAAATCCGCCCTCTTTATTGTAAGACAAGTTCCTAATAAAACTCCTTTTGATCGTTATCGCACGATTGTCAGTAAAAAAATGGACCGCAGTGCCGTCGGACGCAACAAACTACGCCGCCGCATTTACAGTGCAATTCAAGAAAACATCCAGCAAGATTTTCCTGATGAAAAAACGCAAAAACATGATATCATCCTCATACCGCAAAAAAAAATAGTGACGGCAAGTTTTCAGGCTATCACTGAAGATATAAACCAGATCACCAATGGAAAAATTTAATAAAATCATCAAGAACGTTCTCATATTTTTTCTCATCTATCTCGCTGTGGGATGGGTCTTTAACGGATTTCAATCAGAAGAAGATCTCGCCAGCAAAGAAGGAACATTTGAATTCATCGCCAGTAAAAACGAGTACAACCGCACCCAAAAAGTCACCCTCGAGCTCAGCAACTACACCGATCAAGAGATCCTAATCCCTAATGAATGCCCAGGAGAACCCTTTGACGTCTACAAGTATGAGAATGGCGAATGGGTACAAGTAAGCGCCGACCCTGAGCTCAACTGTGAACGCAGCCAAGACCTAGTCATCCCTGCCGGAGAACAAACCTCCATCGTCTACGAAAACTGGAATCACGCCCTTTTTTCTGACCTGGGACGATTCCGCATCGAATTTAAAACTGAGATTGACGGAGAAGAAAAAACTTTTACTACTCAAGAATTTCGCGTCGAAGCTGAGGGCGTACTAAAAAAACTAATGATCGGGCTCTTTTATCGTCCGATTTATAATGCCTTGATCTTTATCATTGCCGTCATCCCCGGGCATTCACTCGGTTGGGGGATCATCTTATTGACTTTGTTGATCCGCACACTCCTCCTCATACCTTCACAAAAAGCGATGCGTTCGCAAAAGAAACTGCAAGAAATCCAACCACGCATCGAAAAAATCAAAGAAAAGTACAAAGGCGACCAACAAAAAGTTGCGATGGAAACTATGGCCATCTGGAAAGAAGCCAATATCAGTCCGGTCAGCGGTTGTCTCCCAATGTTGATGCAATTTCCATTCTTAATCGCCCTCTTCTATGTAGTAAGAGGCGGACTGAACCCCGACAGTACTCACCTCCTCTATACTACTTACGAAAATTTTGCTCTTACCAATATTGATGTTAATTTCCTCGGACTACTCGATCTCACTCAACCTAATATCTATGTCCTACCGATTATCATCGGAGGCTTGCAATTCACGCAAATGCAGCTTGCTCTGGCCCGCAAAGGAAAAAAGAAAGGCAAGAAAAAAGGCAAAGGAGACGAGATGGCAATGGCAACCAACATGATGAGTTATGTAATGCCGATCTTGATCGCCGTCTTTACTGCCTCTCTTCCTGCCGGTGTCGGAATCTATTGGGGAACCTCCACACTTTATGGTATAGTGCAACAGTTAATAGTAAATAAAACTCCCGGTAAAAGCGACAATGAAAGTGAACCGAAAGTGAGAGTGATTAATAATAAAGATTAACCTTAACAAGCAAATATATGGATATCCTGGAAATTTTAGAAGAAATTCTCGAGGATCTACTCAGGAGATTACAACTAGACTATAAGTCTATTGAAGTAACCGAAGAGGAAAAAAACAACTATCAAATCAATATCGTCAGTGATAACCCCAGCGAAATCATCGGTTATCACGGACAAAACATTCAGGCGATTCAACATGTATTAAAGGTACTTTGCTGGCAGAAAGCGCAAAATAGTGATTTTAACATTGTGCTTGATGTCGATAATTACCGCCAGAGAAGAGAAGAAAAATGTCTCAACCTTGCTCAAAGAAAAGTAGACATGGCCCGTAAAACCGGTCGTCCACAAACTCTGCCACCGATGAGCGGCTACCTTAGACGCAAAGTACATATGTACTGCATGGGAGCCGGCTTTGACGACATCGAAACCTATAGTGAAGGAGACGGCAAAAATCGTCACATCATTATCAGAGTAAAACACTAATATGTTCACTCCAAAGCAAATCAAAAAAGTAATCGCAATTTCTCTCCCGTTAATTATCGGGCTCACCGCCCTACTCCCTACGGCTACTGCCGCCGGCCAAAATTGTTTTACTGATGTCGACGCCGGCAATCAGTATTATTATGCTATTTGTTCGCTCAAGGCCGATGGCTTTCTCGAAGGCTACGAAGACGGCAGCTTCAAACCATACGCTCCAATCAACCGTGCTGAAGCTCTCAAACTAATCAGCATCGCCAATGAATTGCATCTCCAAGAGTTACCGGAAAGTGAAGAAACAAACAACGATGGATTACTCACCGGTACCAACGCAAACGAACTCGGCCTCTCTGAACCGCTATTTGCCGACGTCCCTCTCGATGCTTGGTACAATGAGTACCTCTACCCCGCTAAAGAGTTAGGTGTAATCCAAGGCTATCAAGACGGCACTTTTAAACCAGCTACCAACATCAACTTAGTAGAAACTCTCAAAATCCTTCTAGAATCTGCAGATTCTGTCTTTTATCCCGAAACACCTGGGGACTTCTTATTTGATGACACAGACGCTTCAGAGTGGTACGCCAATTATGTCGCCTATGCCGGCATGAAAACCCTGCTGGACGTTTCACCAAGCAATGAAGTTTTTCCCAATCAAGAAATGACTCGTGGATATTTTGCTACTCTTATCTATCGCTTTAATGATCGCAACGAAAATCACGAATTTGGTAAGGCTACTTTTTATGGCAAAGCCGTCCAAGGTAACTACACAGCCTCCGGTGAGGTATTCGATTACAACAAAATGACTGCCGCCCATAAAACACTGCCGTTTGGCACAATCGT
>CAYMGN010000094.1:0-4032 GCA_964389995.1 uncultured Candidatus Peribacteria bacterium
CGCCACTGACATGATAAGACACCATCCCAGGCAAGGTCTCAGACTGCTCCTCCGACACTCTCCAGGCCAAATTCTTGGCATTAAATCTTCTAGGCTCAGTGACAATCACTTTTTTATAACCGGCTTTCACCAAAGCAGGAGCCACTTGGGTAGACTTACCAGCTCCAGTCTTAGCACCAATAATCACAACATCATTGTTAGCGACCAAATCAATGATCTCCGGCAAAAACTTCATAATCGGCAATTCTTCTTCCTCCTCCATCGCTTCCCTCACCCCTTTGCGCAAATCCATCGACGCATCCATCAACTCCATCAATTGCAGCTGCAACTGTTCAATTGATTCAAAAACAAAACGATGATCGTCCATCTCACAACAAAAACCCTGTACAAACTTCTCTTCTTCAAAAAGACGTTGACGAAATCTCTCGTCAACAAGGCCCTCAAAATCCCCCTCTTCCAACTCCATCAAAGGATGATTCTCCCCATTTTTTAGAGCTTCCATCGCTGCAAGGAGAATCCGCTCACCAATCATTATATTTATCCTTCTTTCGCCGGAAATATTCACCGCAAAATCCAATCCCAACCTCTCCACCGACCAACGATCAACACCGGAATGAAGCTCTCCACAATTTTTTGAAATCTTAATCACATCAATATTGACGTCATCGCGATGCATTGACTGTAGCTCAGGAGGAAAGTCCTTAAAAGCTAGCTCACTATAACTACAATCAATACCACCATGAAAACGGATTAGAGCAGAAGCCAAAGCAAAGAATTGATCCCGATCTTTGGTAAAAGTAACGGCAAAATAAGTATCCTCGGAACAATAGAGCAGATAGTCCCCATAATCATGAACTTCAAAGTCCGGTAGCTGAATATGCTCTAAATTTTCTGTTTGTAAATCGCTAGTTCTCATAATGATTATTTAGAAATTTCGTTATTGCCGATCTGATTCATCAGGCTCAACATAATGGCTTTTTCCAAGATCAGGTCCTCTCCTTGATCAATCGCCCTGCGAAATCTATTGAGCACATACGATCTCACTAAACGCCATTGATCGGGAATCGGAAAGACTTTTTCTTGAGTGAGGCTACCGGCCACCGTGAGACCATTATCCCCCGCACCCGGTTCGCGGCCGCGTTGACGGATTTTGTCATGCTTAGCTGCGAGCATCGAGGCTTTTTCCTCTGAAGAAAGGGCTTTTAATCCCCAAGCCATCGGTTGAGAATGCCGATCATTTGAAATCAAAATTAGCTCCGGAGTAATCCTTAAACAACGAGAGTCTTCGGTCACCATTTCTTTTGGCAATAAATAGCGCACCCCGTCATACATCGGTGTGCTAAAGGAGTTACCCACCTTGCGCACCGCCTGAGGAGCAATATCGAGATCCATCAAGTCCGAACGCCGAATCCGATTGGGCGGAAAATCATAGATATCACTTTCTGGATCGCCATAGACTTTATTGGCCAAGCGCTCTCCGAGCACATGCCGCAAATGCCTGTCGATAGAAAGACGCCGATAATAGCCATCTGATCCCAAAACACAGAGCGAACCATAATCATAGGGACCAAGCGCATACTGATCAACTTCTTCAGCCGGTATCTTCATTTTTTTCTTATCTATGTTTAAATGCCGTGCCTTGTTTTGATCGAGGAAATTATTGACCGTATTTGTAATACGCCTTAGATATAGGGCTTTTTCACTATCTCCCAATTTTTCATCATGAAGCTCTCTCCAATTATCCAACTGATTTAGATCTGAACCCACGGCAGGCACAAATTGATAATCTTTATCAGCAAAACGCTCAAATCGCTCGATCGCATCCGCAACTTTCGCATTATAACTTTTAATAATAGTTCTGATCCCGGATGGCGGAAAGCCTTTTTCATCAGATTCTCTTTTTAACAAGGCTGCTAAACGCTCATCCTCAACAATCGCATTGAGTAAGGTCAATCGCCAAATCCGCATATTTTGTTTAGAACGTTGAGATTCATAATTCCGATCCCAACCACCTTTAAAGTGCCATTCCAGCACCAGCTTGGCCAACAAATCATCAAACAAGTGATCGTAAGAGCGAATACCACTGTCCATCAACCAACTGGCAAACTCCCGCGCGGTCTGCATCTGATAAAAAGTCAATTCCCGCTGAAGCAAAACCTCAGGATTTTGAGCTTCGGGATCGAGAGTATCAGCTAAGGTCTCGGTCATCACCAAGTCTTTTTGTGCAAGAGTCATTTTTGCCCCCACCGCTTCCTGCAGTTTAAACTTGAGATATTCAAGATTAAAATTGGGCGAAACAGCGTGCGCGTCCTCCAAGAGATGGATAAAAACTTCCTGCACCAAGTCCTCAATCGCTTGCTCATCAAATTGAGAAGCATAGGTTTCTCGGGCATATTGACGCAAAGGAGCTTCAAGAAGTGTGATCTGCGCATCCAGTTGTGTTCTTTGTTCTAAGTTTTGCATTGTTTTGTGAATTATTTGTAAGGCGGTAGGTTAGTGAGAAATGAGTCTTGGTACAAGATAAAAAGCTTTTTACTCAGCTTTTTCCGTTAACAATCATTGTTGTCGGAAGTCAGAATCATTTTTTTAAGTAAGTCGCTAGCCGACAGCAACCACCTCAAAGCAGAGACCGAAGCAACATCAGCTCGCCAAATATTTTCATGAATATCAGCTGCCAAATCCAGATCTAAACCGGACTGAGACAAATACTCTCTCACAGTCTCAGGATCAAGTGCTCCTTGATAAGCCGGCATCCCTGCGGGATCAAAATCAGCATCATCCAATTTTTGATTTTGCTTCTCTGTCAAACCTCGTGCTAATCGCCCAAACAAATCATGTGTTCTGATAATCCAGGTAACTAGCGACTTTTCTTCTTCCGACATCCATTCGGGAGCGTTTTTTTGCCAAATTTTAGCGCCGATCCCTTCATGACAACCGGGAGTATTGACGTTATGCAACTTACCAAGGTCGTGATACAACATTGCTGTTCTCATCGCACGCCTGATCATCTTCCGCTCGGATTGATCCAGATCTTCTCTTTGCTCCAACCAATCGGTCGATAATTGCAATACAGCCTCTTGGGTATGCTTATACAGAGGCAAACCCATATGCGTAACTTTTTGATCGCCCCGATGAACATGCCGTTCTGATTTAGCCAAATCCATCGCCCGATGGACATCAACATCCTTGCCGCCAATCGGTTTACGACTACGAGTTTGATTGAGAAACCATTCTCTAAAGACAGCATCGTCTTCACAGGCAGCAATATACTCAAACCAAGTGTTGAATTTTTCGGGAGCAGCAATCTGATCCGGAATCTCGGCCAAAGGACTGTCAGAGGCCAAATCCCCCATCTCTAACCTCAACTTTCTTTCACGCCAGGTCTCCAGAGGCTCTGGCAATAGACTAAAGTCAGGCCTCGGTGGAGCAGTCAAAGCCTTATCAGCATTGAGATAAAAATCTCGCACTTCCAAGCCATATTGCCGATCACTATCAGTAAAATCCTCGGAAGACCAATGAGTTTTTCCACCATATTCCTGTTCCCAGACTTCATCCTGAATCCGCTCCCATTCCATCAAAATCCTCGAAGGCTTATGTGCTCCATACTGTTTTTCATAGAGCTCTTTTAACCTTCCCTCAAGCTTTAAGCCGGGATATTCGCCCAACATCTTACGAGTGCGACCAACCGAACGATCAATAATCCTTTGATGCCATTGCGTCGGTACACGCTCTAACATTTCTTCATCAATCCGCAAAATCCCCCGACGAATATCTCTTTCTGCTTGTTTTGACATCATTACTTCTAATTTTCCACCATTAAACCGCACACCCCCTTGTCTAAAAGTTAAAGGAAAAGTCTGCATCACCATCCTCAAATCCGGAGATTCAATCCCATAAAACTGTCTGGTATCCTGCATCCGATCATCAACTGACCAACGTATCTCCGGTGCCCGCTTTTTTAATTCCGCCAAAAGTGCTCTTGCCGCCTCCGGAGAATCCACATGAATATCCTTATCAGTTGATTCTTGCATC
>CAYMGN010000094.1:4042-4485 GCA_964389995.1 uncultured Candidatus Peribacteria bacterium
TCCTCCCAAACCAAGGACTCAATATCCATCCCCAAAATTTCATAGAGCCGATCTGTCACTTCATCTTCAGTTTGATCCGCATTTAAAGTATGTACTTTTTGACCGGACTGCAAAACAGTAGCAATCGCCGAGAGATCAGCATCGATACTGCGATTAATCTTGCCAAGAATCCTTCGAGAATGATCCACTCCCGGCTTTTCTTCACTGTCACGGTTGTTTTGTCTCTGAAAAGAACTTTCAACCTCCTGTCCTTCAGAAAAAGAAAAATAAAGAAATTTAACATCCCAGCCTTTTTGTTCAGCTCGCGCCAATAAAGCTTGAGCTTGCTCCGCCGAACGAGGAAAACCATCGAGAATCACCTGAGATAATTCCAATTGCTCCACTTCATCCAAAACCAACTGATCCACCCCCTCAATCAACCGGCCCTTGGCACGAGCATCTTC
>CAYMGN010000094.1:4495-5044 GCA_964389995.1 uncultured Candidatus Peribacteria bacterium
TCATAAGAAATCCCCCTAACTTTAGCTAATTTGCCGGCATGAACCACCTCTGTATCCAAAACTTCTCGGATACGATTGATTTGCGTAGTTTTACCGGCACCGGGCAAACCTAAAAAACAAAGCACTTGTTTAGCGGCAGAGACTTTTTCTGATACAGCAAGCTGCTCTCCCAAACCAAGCTGACGCAATTTTGCCAATTTCGCTTGTAATTGTACTTGCAATGCAGACAAAGTGCTTTTAATTGTCTGATCTGTCTGTCTCTCTATTCCACCGGAATCATTGATTTCCGGTGTTAGTAATTTATCTTTCCCCCCATTTTCCATTTGATAGTTGATTAAAGAAATAAAGGTTAACAACTTGAGTGAGAGATCGAAGTTTGTCTGCTTCGATCTCCCTGTCAAAATGTCAACCTCCGATCCTGTCAAGATCGAAAGCGCGCGGCTGTCAAGCCGCACTACCCTTAACGACGGGTGGCCGACCGGTTTTTAGCCTTGTCCGGTGCAAGGGGGCCCTCATGTGAGGGCCTTGAGGGCCTGGATGACCTGGTCG
>CAYMGN010000095.1:0-4901 GCA_964389995.1 uncultured Candidatus Peribacteria bacterium
ACTCGGTCAGGCAGACCCAAATCGGGCTCTTACCGAACCAACCGCCGGTGTCGACGTCAAACTCAGACACGGTATGTGGGAATACCTAAAAAATCTCAACGCTAAGGGAACCACAATCTTACTGACTACACACTACATCGAAGAAGCCGAAGAGCTATGCAACAACGTCGCTATTATCGACAAAGGAGAAATTGTAAAACAAGGAAAAGTAAGTGAATTGCTCTCATCACTGGAAAAACATACCTACATCGTTGAGTTGAGCAAAATGATCGACTGCAAATATATTGATGATTTTGACGTTACCCAAGTAGATGAAAATCTCATCGAAGTAGATTTTGGTGCCCATCTCAGCATGAATAAATTCATCAACATTCTCAACGAAAAAGGGATCACAGTAAAAGACATCAAACCAAAAGGAAACAAATTAGAAAAATTATTTTTAAGTTTTTTGAATCAATAGTATGAATATCCGCATCAACATAGTCGCCTATAAAACTCTAGTACGCAAAGAAGTAAAACGCTTTTTGCGCATCTGGAGTCAGACGCTTTTGCCTCCGGTGATTACTCAATCACTTTACTTTATCATTTTTGGTTCTTTTATCGGCTCCCAGCTGCGAGAAATCAATGGAGTTTCTTATATGGCCTTTATCGTACCGGGACTGGTAATGATGGCAGTGATCAATAGCTCTTTTTCCAATGTGGTGAGCTCATTTTTTGGTTCCAAATTTCAGAGAAATATCGAAGAGTTAATGGTCTCCCCTACTAGCAATATCACTGTTATCGGGGGTTTTATTACTGGTGGTGTTTTGAGAGGCTTATTGGTGGGAGCGATTGTTTTTGGCGTTTCAGCAGTCTTTACTCAACCACAAATTAACAATTTTTTTCTCATTGCCCTCTTTAGCACTTTGACCTCTATGGTATTCGCTTTAGGTGGTTTTATTAATGCCATTTTTGCCAAGAAGTTTGATGATATTGGGATTTTTACTACATTTATTCTCACACCACTGACTTATTTGGGAGGAGTTTTTTATTCAATCAAAGACCTACCAGAATTTTGGCAGACCGTTTCTAAATTCAACCCCATCCTCTATATGGTAGATGGATTTCGCTATGGTTTTTATGGATTTAACGACGTCAATATCTGGATCAGCATCACCATGCTCCTACTCTTCACTTTCTTGCTGGGAGCAATCAGCTACTTCCTCTTAAATAAAGGAATAGGATTGAGAACTTAAGCTCGCTTACCAAAAATTTTGGTAAAACCGTGAGCTACTTTATTACCAAGTCTTTTCATTAGTCCAGGCTTCTTTTTTGAGTGTGCTGCCTTAGCAACTTTTTGCGATTTTTCCGCATTGTTTACTGCGATGTATTGGTTAAAATTGTCAGGAAATTCACCGGTCACATTGCGACTAAAGTCCTCCAAATCTTGAGCGTCTGTTAAATTTTCCGGCAAAGATAGTTCAATTTTTCCTGCCTGCATCTCCGCTAGATCTTGCCAACTATAGTCAGTACCATGCTTAAGATTAGTAGCTACTCTGATTGCTTCGCCATGAGCTTGGATTTGATATTTATCCGGATTTTTCACGCCTAGCTTAATCAAATTTTTTGCAGCTACTCGTAAGAAAACATCACCATATTGAACAGAATAATTAGTAGTACCATCTAGAACATCTCGCAATGAATCAACAGGATCAGCAGACGCCTTTGGCAGTGATGACGTACTCGGAGTTTTACTATCACTCAAGGTATCAGATGCATCAGCCGTTGGACTATGGTCAATCGAAGTTAGCGTTTTTTCCTCTTGAGCTTTCTTTGCTTTTACCCCTGCCAGAGTACTACTGATCAATTGATCCACAGTAAAAGTAATTTTTTCTGCGGTTAACTCCGGAAGTTCAGGAGAGGCTCCGTCAAAATCAAAAGCTCCATTTACTCCACTAATTGCAGAGGTGGTGACGTCAGCTAACAACTCATTATCTACAATACGATTCTTTTTGCCATCTTGGGATTTTTCGCTTTCTTGTTTTTCGGCTGAGGCGATGTGGTCGGATTTTTGCGATTGTGTGTTTGAATTATTAAAACTTTCAGCAATACCCAATAAACTCAATAGAGCAGCGCCCGCCACAAAGCCTCTACGCAAAGAGCCTTTACGTCTTTTTCTGTTTACGGCCTTTTCATATTTAACACGTTGTTCATTATACTCTTTTGGAGTGGGAGCAAAGCCTTTACGACGATCATAATTCATCAAACTTTCAATAGCGGGAGGATAAACATAATTACCGTCTTCGTTTTTCAAAAACTCACCAGTTTCTGAATCTTTTAACCTTCGCTTTAAAAATTCATTGTAATTAGGTGATTGTTTTGGCAAAGTTGCATCTAAAGGTGGATTAAAAAAATTTGTGACCACTGACTTCACTTTTGAAGCTGCTCTTTTAACTCTGCCTTTTATTCTTCTAAAAAATGTACGCTCTTTTTTGGCATCTTCATTCACCTCAACATCCATATCCTCACTAGTATTTTTAGCACCATTCATCACAAACTCTTCGAGCTCTCTCTTTTTCCAATCTTGCTCTTTTTGAACCGTTCGAGAAGAAAAAGGAAGCTTTCTTCTCAAACTCCGCAAAGTTCTTTCAAATCTAGATTCATTACTGGACTCATCCCCCATCTGCAAACCATATTTTTTCCTTAAGCGCTCCTCTCTGATTTGAGCCTCAATAGTTTGAATATCCCCAACCATCACGCGCCCACTATCCTCATCAAAAATTTCACGACCTAAACCTTTCGCCTTTGGCCCTTGAATAGCTATTAGTCCACTGATACTGGTGCGAGCATCAATAAGTTGCTTCTTATAAACCTTCGCAGCAGGAGAACGAGCTTTTTTTGCCTCAAGATAGAGTTTTTTGGCTTTTGCCAAAGCACGCGCCTCCGGACTTTCCGGGGGCAAATCACTCAGAGGATCTTTCACAGTTGTTATTTTTGGTTGAGATTGAGAACGTATAGCATCCAACTCCTCCTTCGGCGTCTGACTTAATTCTGCTTCAAAATCGGCCGAATTTGGATCTAAAGCTTCTTCGACTTCAAATTCAATTGAACTTGGATCAAACTCACCTTCATCAACAGATTCTTCTGGCGGCTTATACTGGCTTAAATCATATCCCTGTAGCTCTCCGATTGGCAAATTTTCACTAGAGGGTTCATCAACAACTCCTTCTGGTAAAGTATCTTGCACTGCAGTAACAATATCATCCCAATCCGCCCCCATATCATGAACACCAGAATCATGAATAGCAGAGACCTCTGCTCCATGAAGCTTTTGAATCTCTACAGGTGTCATTGGCGTATCATCAACTTCAAAAAGATCTTCGCCAAACTCAAATGTTTCATCATCATCTTCTTCTCTATTAGGCAAATCATCTATTCTATTCAGCCCGGAAATAACATCAGAGCCCAGATCATATCTCTCCAAAAATTTGGCCATTTGTAAAGTCATACTATCCAGGATATCAGGTCCTTTACCCATTTCATAGTCATTAGCTGAACTACCAGGACCACTAATTCCACCCATTAATCCGTCTAAATCAATAGGTCCACTAACTAAATCATTGTATTGCTCATCTCCATTTCCACTATATTGACGCCGATCAATAAAACCCGAACCTGCAGTAAAGGCTAATTGCTGAGTACCATCATGACTAAGAGCTTCCAAAACCGCATTCATACTGCTCAAAGACTCATCTTCGTCTACGACTTCCGCATCACCGGAACTCAGATCTAAAACTTCCTCTACAGAAGAAGAGACATCTTCAGCATCAACTAAAGGATCAAACCCCACTTGAGGAACTGCCACCTTAAGAGTACGTGGTCTTTTAGGTTCACCATCGCCACCAACCCCCTGATCAATTCGATCTGAACTACCTTTACCGTCCCCTTCCATGCTATGAATTTAAATTAAAGAGAGGTGCTATTATAAGATTTTTCAAAAAATTGTCAACAAAAATAAAGAATCTTTTAAAATCCCGCATCCGGTTGTGCTAGATATACTAGCTCTTTAACAGTCGATTGCCGCCCCAAGATTTTATTGCGATGAGGAAAACGACCATAAGTTTTAATCACATCACGATGCGCCTTGGCATATTTGATATTTTCCCTAAGCATTTTTTGTGCTTCTTTAGATGCATTTTGATAGAGTTTTTCAAAAAGGTCGATACATGCTTCTTGATCAGAAAGCTCCTCCGAATGCATATAGGGCATATAAAGAAAAATCAGATGCACGGTAGGCATAGTCAAATCTCGCTTTTGACCCACTAGTTTTTTCACTAGCTCCAAAACTTTATCATCAGCCTCATACATACGTTCACTGTCACGAAAAATATTACGAGAAAACTGATCCAAAAGTACCACCAAAGCAACTGCCCCTTCATCACTCTCAATCCAATGATCATACTCTCCAATCTTAGCTTTTTCCAAATCATCCAAAAAATGCGCTCTCAAAAATTGATCAACCTCATCCGACTTACCAAACCAAAGTTCAAATTTACCCTCAACAGGCATCCCCGTCTCCTGATCAATCTCCCCAAACCAATAATCATTAATGGCCTGCACCCTAGACACCTCCATAAAATTTAATTAAAAACAAGCAAAGTATAAAGGATACAAAAAAAATAAAAAACCAAAACCCACGAGTTTCAAGCGAAGCGAGAAACGAGCACAAAAAGACCCCTAAAGAAAACCTAAAACTCCACGCAACCAAAAAAAACCGCGAGTTTCAAGCAAAGCGAGAAACGAGCACACAAAAGACCCCTAAAGAAAACCTAAATCACCACGCAACCAAAAAAAACCGCGAGTTTCAAGCAAAGCGAGAAACGAGCACACAAAAGACCCCTAAAGAAAACCTAAATCACCAC
>CAYMGN010000096.1:0-4856 GCA_964389995.1 uncultured Candidatus Peribacteria bacterium
CGAAATGTAGAGCTCACGGAATGATTCGTTGATTGCTTCTAGATCTCCACCAAAGCCGATTTCGTAGCCGCTAGGTAGCTCGTAGTTGTCTAAGGCTGATTGGATTTGTTCATTGATTTCGACGACGTTGCCTTGTTGAGTGATGTCGCTGCGGATTTTGACGATGCGGTCGAGATCTTCGTGATCGATGCTGGAGAGACTTTCGGTGAATTCGTAGTCTCCTAGTTGAGCTAGAGTGACGTTGTAGCCTTTTGGAGATGGAATTTCAAATGATTCAATGTCGCTGAGAGTGAGTTGGTCACTGTCGTCTGCTCTTTGGTATTTCACTATGACGTTTAATTCTTCGCCATTGATGGTGACGTCGGTTGAGCTGAGACCTTGGACGATGTTGCGGATGGTGCTGGAGACTTGGCCGGAGCTTAATCCATGGAATGAAAGGAGATCACGGTTAAGAGTGTATTTAAATTCGCTGAGGCCGGCATTGAGTGTATTGCGGACGTTTTGAGTGTTGGCGACGTTGCTGACGATTGCTTCTAAATCTTCGGTGATTTCTTTGAGAACTTCGAGTTCTTCTCCGGTGATGCGGAGAGTGACGGGTGCTTCAGAGGGTGGTCCTTCGCTGATTTGTTGGATGGAGACGTCGTATTCATTGATTTTTTTGAATTCTTCGTTGAGAGCGGCGGTAATATCGTAACTTTTTCTTTCTCTGTCTTCTTTTGAGATGAGATTGACGGTGATGTTGGCGACATTGGATGAGCTTGAGGCTCCGCCGACATTGGCAATATCAGTGCTAACTTGGCCTTGGCTACTACCGACGATGGTGAGGAAGTTTTCTATTTCTGGTATATCGTAGAGGATTTCTTCAACTTCAGCGGTGATTTTTTCTGTTTCTTCAAGGATGATTCCTTTAGGAGCTTCGATGTTGACGATAAAAAAGTTGGCGTCGGTGACAGGAAACTGTTCAGCTTTGAGGATGCCTTGTGCTGGCAGAGACATGCTGGCGACTAGGGCACCGATGGCAATAAGGATAGTGAGCGCTCTAGTGAGGCGTCGTTTAAGGATACTATTGATCAAAGCTCTAAAGCCTCTACCGATAAAATTAAAGAATGGTTCGAGGATGCTGCCGTATTTGCGGCCGTTTTCTTTTTTCTTCTTTAAAAATTTTGCGGCGATGGAAGGGGCGATAGTGAGAGAAACGAAGAGTGAACTAAAAAGCGCGGCGGAAATGGTAATCGGTAGTGTTTTGAGAAATTCGCCGAGGATGCCGCTGACTAGGAGCATGGGAGCAAAGGCAAAGATGGTGGTCATTGTTCCTGCGATCAAAGGGAACTTATAGTTATCTACAGACATGATTGCGGCTTTTTTGGGACTATAACCTTCTTTGATGTTTTCGTGGATGCCTTCCATGATGACGATGGCGGTATCGACCATAAGTCCGAGGGCGATAACCAATGAGAAAAGAGAGAGGCTGTTGATGCTCAATCCGGCTAGTTGGAGGACGATAAAGGCGATTAAGAATGTCAACGGGATGGAAAGTCCGGCGATGATCCCTTCTTTTAAGCCCAACGCGAGGAAGAGAATGATGATAATGAGGATGGTTGTTTGGATCCCATTACTTGTGAGGATGCCGAGGTCTTCTCTGATATAGAGTGAATTATCGTTGCTGACGCTAATTGCGATATCGTTTGGGAGTTGTTTTTTGACTTCTTCCACCCTTACTTTTGCTTCGTCGACAATGGCGATGATGTTGCCGCCGCTTTTTTTATTGATCCGTAGAGAAACGGTGTTTTTGGATTCGGCGCCAGCGATAGAAAACTTAGAAATCACCTGACGGTCAGGGAAGCTTTCTTTGATTGTGGCGATATCTCCGAGAAAGATAGGTGTGCTTTCGGCGTTTTGAGCGGTGGTGACTGGGATTTTGCGGATGTCGGCGATGGAGTTGTAGCGATTGTCTATGCGGATGGAGTAGTTGAGACTGTCGGTGGTGATGATCCCTACTGGTAAATTATTGTTTTCAAAATCGATTTGGTTGCTGATGTTGCTAATGTTTAGTCCGAGATTTTCGATTTTTTCTTGGTCGAGGAGCACTTCGATTTGTTTTTTTTGGCCTCCGAGGAGGTCTACGCTGGACACGCCGGAGATTTGTTCTAATTCGTCCTGGATTAATTCGGCCATGTCGGTTAATTCATTCAGGGGGCGATCTCCTACGAGCGCAAAGGTTACGATCGGTAGATCGTTGGCTTGAGCTTTGACGGTTAATGGGTCGCTGGCGTCTTCTGGTAAGTCGTTTTTGACGAGGTCAACGGCGTCTTTTACCTCTTGGATTTTTTCGTCTAGATCGGCGTCGGCTTCAAACTCGATCACGATATTGGAGAGGCCAAAACTGGATGTGGAAGTGATGATGTCGATATCGGAAATATTGGCCAATTGTTGTTCGATGGGGTCGGTGATCAGTGATTCTACATCGCTAGGGTTGGCTCCAGGTAAGGCGGTAGTGACTGCGCCGATGGGTATATTGATTTCCGGCTGGATTTCACGTGGGAGGGATTTTACCGCTTGGGTGCCAAAAAGGATGATAGCCAATGTTACGAGCCAAGCTACCGGTCTTTTCCTAATAAAGAAACTCCAAGCATTATTTTTTACCCTTTGATATCTTTCTTCGGTCATTGGTGACGGTTAGAGGGGTTCAACGAGGTCGCCTTCGTCTAAAAATTTAGTTTGTTCGCGGATTACTAATTCGTCACCTTCTAGTCCATCGATGATTTCAATGTAGTTGCCGACTACGTAACCGGTGGTTACTTCCATAAATTTTACTTTGAGATTTTGGTTGACGATTTTGATGATTTTTTTGTCCTCGTTGATGTAGATGCTGTTGATTGGTACGTAGATTTGGTTATTGCCTTGGCTGTTGAATTCTACAGTTACTGGAGAGCCGGCGATGAAGTTATGGTCTTCGTTGATAGTGATTTCTACGGTGATTTTTCGGGTGATGGGGTCGAGGGTAGGGGAGATGCTGGTGATTTCTCCGACAGCGGTTTGTTTGTTTGCAGAAACATAAACTGTTTGTCCGATTTCGAGGATAGATCTTTCCATTTCATTGATGCTGGTTGTGACGATGGCCTGATCTTGATTTTGGATGGTAGCGATCGCTTGCGCAGGGTTGGCGTTGTTGCCTTCTTCTACAGTTACGCTAGTAATCACTCCGCTAATTGGTGCCTTGATTTCTTTGCGGCTTTGATTGAGGGCAGCTGATTGTTGAGCGCTTTCTGCTTGGGCGATTTGGCTTTGGAGAGAGATCAGTTGTTGATTGTTGGAAATCTGAGCACTGTTGGTTTGTTGTAAGGCGGAAAGGTATTGGTTATAGGAGCTTTCGATCGCAAAATCGAGAGAGTCCAATTGCGCTTGGTAGTTTTTATCAAATTGTTCGAGACCGTTTTCTGCTTGTTCGAGGCCGTTTTCTGCTCCGTCTTCGGCGTTTCTGGCTGCTTCTAGTTGTGCTTCGGCGGCGACGATGGCTGCTTGGAGATTGGCTTTAGTGGTGGGGTCGATTTCACCGGCGTTGTCTATGTAGTCTTCATAAGCATCCTCAGCGTCATTAAGCGCTTCTTTGGCATCACGTCGTTGATCTTCAGCCTTGTCTAAGGAGTCTTCGGCGCTTTCTACGCTTAGTTCAAGGCCGTTTCTTTGTTCTTGTAAGGTTTCTTCGGTGTTTTCGCGACTTTGGATGTTGTTGAGATAGCTTTCGTAGGCGAGGTCGGCTCCGAGTTGGGCGGATTGGAGGTTAGAATTTCCCAATTCTTCAGCTGTTTCTAGGGATTGACGGCTGAGATTGAGGCTGCGAGTGGTGGTTTGAGCTTGGAGGTCGATGCTGTCTGTATTGAGAGAGTCGCCAATACGGGCGATGATTTGACCTTTGTCTACTTGGTCTCCGACTTTAATGTTGAGGTCAGTGATTTTGCCGTTTAGTTCAGGAAAAATGTCTAATTCTTGCTCAGCTTTAAGGACCCCCGTTTTATCAAAAGTAATTACCTCTTCGTCGCTATTGAGGTCAAAAATTTCCACTTCTTTCGGGATAAATCTTTCGACTCTTTGCGGTTTTTCTTCGGTGTTTTCAGTGTTTTCTTCTGCATCCTCAAAAAAACTACAACCACTAAGGGTAATGCTGAGGATCATCAATGTAATAAAGCTTTTTCTCATATGTGTATGTTAGCTTGGCACGATATCTTGCTCCTTTTTTTTGATTTTGTCAATATTATTTGCCGCGCTACTGTTTGTGTTGTATAATATTATATTGAATTGGTAAATAAAAACAAAAACATGACTGAATTAATGTCTCATCATGAAGAGGGGCGAGAAACAACGGTTTTGCCAGCTAAAGTTGCTGAACGGGTTTTGATGTTTAAGAAGTTGTATGAAAGAAAGAAGAAATTGTCGGCGGAAAGAGTGGGAGAAGAGGGGTTTATGGCAGTTTATAACAGTCAAATTGAGCCGATTATTCGCTTGTCTTTGGGTGAAAATTTACCTGAAAGTGATGAGTATAGCTTAAGTGGAGTGAGGGTGATGCTTAATAAAGATGGTGATAATTTTAAGGAATATGACTTTAGAGGTTGGTCTCGTGAGGAAATAGAATTGTTCCGTGATGAAATGGAACAATTTGTATTAACAGTTACTGAAGCTCGAGATAGTGGTGAGTATGAGGCAGTTAATGCATACCTGGATGAAGTTTCTAGTGGGGTGAGTGATGTGTTGGATGAGGGGGAGGGGCATTAATTAGAGTGAGGCTATTTGTTAATTGGGCCCTGGGTACTGTTAAGCAAACGAAACTGAGTTAATAGTTTTTGCTAGGAAAGAAGCGG
>CAYMGN010000097.1:0-4809 GCA_964389995.1 uncultured Candidatus Peribacteria bacterium
CCTCACCATAGTGATTCAAAATCTGCGCGCCTGCGGCGCGCAGAGCTTCTTTTAATACCTCCAAATGCTCCAAAACCTTTAATTAAAAATCTAAAACCTCTCCAGATATCCTTCCCCCACCAAATACTCCACGATCTCCTCCACCGCTTCCTCCACACTACAATCCTCCGTCACAATTTCCAGATCCGGATTGACCGGCGCATCATAGCGATCACCAATCCCGGTAAAATTTTCTATCTCCCCGGCCCGCGCTTTTTTGTAGAGCCCCTTCACATCCCTTTCTTCACAAACAGCCAGCGGAGTATTGACATATATTTCCACAAAATTACTCACCTCATCGCGCAAAACCTCACGCTGCTCAGCATAGGGAGTGATAAAGCTAGCCAAAACCAGCACCCCATGCTTACTCAAAAGCCCGGCGAGATAACCGGCCCTTTCGATATTAGCCTTGCGCCCGGACTCACTAAAATCAAGATCCTTACAAAGATGCTCACGCAAGATATCCCCATCCAATCGCTCCAATTTTATTGCACGATCAGCCAATCTCTTTTCCAAAGCCTTGGCGATCGTCGACTTACCGGAACCGGACAAACCGGTAAACCACAGCACCGCCCCCTTCTTTTGGATCAAGGTTTCGGTGTTGGATTTTACATCAGTCTTTGAGCCCTTGCTCACGATCATCCCCGCCGCCACCGTTTCATTTGTTTCCTCGTCGATCAGGATGAAGCTACCGGTACCTCGATTTTTTTGGTAGACATCAAAAAAGAGTGGTTGAGTAGATCGGATCTTGACCCGACCGATTTCGTTGAGAGTGAGATGGTCGGCTTGAGTTTTGCGTAAATCATTGACATCCACCCGATAACGCAAATCCTCGATGTAGACCGGCTGGGTCTGAGTAGTGTGCTTGATCAGATAACGCTTATTTTTCTTCATCGGCTGCTCGTGAAACCAACTGAGCATCGCTTCTAATTCTGTACTGACCTTCGGGAGGTTGCCCTTACGCACGAGCATTTCCCCCCGACTGACATCGAGTTCATCCTCGAGAGTAACGATCACCGACTGCGGATTAAAGGCATACTCCACTGTTTGCTCATCACAATAAATTTCCTTCACCTTACTGGTCTGACCGGAAGGCAGCGCCATCACTTCATCACCGACTCGCAATACACCTCCCTCGATCTTACCGGCATAACCGCGCAGATCCTGATGTGGCCGCAAGACATACTGCACCGGCAAACGAAAGTCGATCAAATTGCGATCACTGGCGATCTGGATGTTTTCGAGATAGGACTTGACGGTCGGCCCCTGATACCAAGGCATTTTCTCGCCACGATCGACAATCATCTCACCTTTGAGCGCCGAAATCGGCACAAAACTAACGTCACTGATATTGAGCTTCGCCGCAAAATCCATAAAGTCCTGCCTGATTTTTTCAAAAACTTCTTCCTGATAATCCACCAAATCCATCTTGTTGATCGCTACCAGGACATGCGGGATCGAGAGTAAGGAAGCGATAAAGAGATGGCGTTTGGACTGGATCAAAAGCCCCTTGCGTGCGTCCGCGAGGATGATTGCGAGATTGGCATTGGAAGCCCCGGTGACCATGTTACGAGTGTACTGCTCGTGCCCGGGAGTATCAGCGATGATAAATTTACGTTTCTCAGAAGAAAAATAACGATAAGCGACATCGATAGTGATGCCCTGCTCTCGCTCCGCCGACAAACCATCGAGCAAGAGCGAAAAATCCAAGTCTTCACCTTCACTTAATTCTTTGATCTTAGCCAATTGATCCTCAAAAACCGCCCCGGCATCGTAGAGCAAACGCCCAATCATCGTCGACTTCCCATCATCGACACTACCGGCAGTAGTCAAACGCAACAATTCTTTCTGAGTGTCCAGCATGTTTTTGAGCATTAAATGTTAGAGTTTTTAGAAGTACCCTTCTTTCTTTTTGTCTTCCATCGCCGAGTTGCTACCGAGATCAATCGCTCGGTTGGAACGTTCTGACATCCGCGCCCGCACTACTTCCTCAATCACCGCGTCTAGATCATCAGCTTCTGAAGGCACCGCCCCGGTGGAAGGCGAGCAACCGAGAGTGCGGTAACGACAAGACATTTTAAGTACTTCCTCACCCGGTTTTGGCCGCACGTATTCGTCCACGCGCAGATAGATCCCATTGCGCTTCACTACTTCCCGTTTTCGTGAGAAATAGAGAGGGACGATTTCGATATTTTCTTCTTTGATATAAGTCCAGATGTCCAGCTCAGTCCAGTTAGAAAGGGGAAAAACCCGCATTGATTCGCCCGGTTTCAGCCGAGCGTTATACATCGACCAGAGCTCCGGACGTTGTTTCTTGGGATCCCAGACTGATTGAGCGTTGCGGTAGGAAAAAAATCGTTCTTTGGCCCGGGCCTTTTCTTCATCCCGCCGCGCTCCACCAAAAGCAGCATCAAAACCATGACGCTCGAGGGCGCTGAGCAGCGGTTTCGTTTTTTTATAAAAAATATAGCGATCACTATTGGCATCATCGGCGGTAAACTTCAGTGCTTCTTCCTCAGTATTTTTTTCCACGAGCAACTCGGCCCCAATCTTATCGAGATAATAATCCCGAAACTCAATCATCTCCCGAAACTTAAACCCGGTATCCACATGCAAAATCGGAAAAGGAATCTTCCCCGGATAAAAAGCCTTCTGCGCCAGCTTCAGCAACACAGAAGAATCCTTACCAATCGAATAGAGCATCACCGGCTTCTTAAACTCAGCCACCGCCTCCCGTATCACATGGATACTCTCCGCCTCCAGCTCCTTCAAATAAGAAAGTCGATAATTTTGCATCCTCGGGAATGATTGGAAATATTTAAAAATAATTTATCATCCATAAATGGGATCAGGCAAGTTTTTGAATATTAGACTCAAGCATCTTTTAAACCCTCCAGTTTAGTTAAATCACTGAGAGACTTAATTAAAATCTTATCTTTAACATCCAAAGATTCAAACAATTCTTTCTGCCGTCCTTCTAAATCCCTTCCATACTTAACCTCAATTAGAGTTTTTCCTCCAATTAAAAAATCAAGCTCTAACGACTGTTCATACAAATATTCAGGATCTAAATGTTTTATCTGAAGATAAACATAATTTTCAAATAAAGCTCCTTTATCTCTAAAACCAGTAAAAAGAGTCTTAATACCAACATCTGCGGCATATATTTTTTTTGCAGAAAGAATCTTTTCATTGGTTTTTCCACTCCTCTTCACAGTATAGATAAGATAAGTTGTTTCAAACATCTCTAGATAACGTTTTGCAGTATCCGGAGAAATACCAAGAATATTTGCAATTTTATTAATACTCATTTGCTTTCCAGCTCTCTCCATTAAAAGTAAAAATAAATCTTTTAAAATCTGTGGGTTTTTCAGATTGTGAACAGCAGCAATATCTTTCATAATGATGTCATCCACCAATTCTTTCAAATACTCAATATCACCTTCAATTACAAATTGTGGTATACCGCCAACCTTTAAATAATCTTCAAAATATTCACCTCTCAAATGCTTATCACGATTTTTTATCTCAATCCCCTTAAATTTTAAATATTCGTTGAAATCCAAGGGTAAAATCTCAATCACAGAGCTTCTACCTGTTAAGTAGGGCTTACCATTTTTTAGCAAAGAGGCACTCGATGAAGAAGCAAATATTTTTACATCTTGGCTATCGTAAAAATTTTTCAATTGCTGTTCAAAATCTTTTTGGTAAGTAATCTCATCAAAAAAAAGATAAACATGTTTTTTAAAAGGAATTTTATGAATTCTCCTAAACTCTTCAACCAACTCGAGCAGAGATTGATCTTTAAGGGAATAATCATCTAAACTCACATAAAAAATATCTTTAGGATCAATCCCTTTTTCTATCAGTCCAGCTATCGTTAACTTTAGCAAAGTAGTTTTACCCACACGCCTCAAGCCAGTCAAAAAAGTAATCTCTTTCTGATCAAGCTTACGCCTAATTTTTTCCAAGAACTTCTCTCTACGAATAGTCTTAGGTAATTTGAATGATTCTTCCCACCAGGGATTATATCGATATAAAATTTCATCCATAACATTTTTTTACTCTGCTACAAATTATACGACACCATCGTATAAAAATCAATAAAACTATACGATGGTATCGTATATCGTTTCTGAATATCTGAAGTTTACTTGGAACGAAGTGGAAAGTAAATTTGAGTGGAGCGTAGCGGAACCAGATATTCAGTGTTGTAGGATGTAATTTATAAACGATCTTTAGTAAGTGGATATGCAATCAAGCTTAAAAGTAAAAAAACTATTAATACATTTCCCAGGTAATTCACATATAAAAATTCATCAGAACTATCGACCATATCTGCTATTCTTTCAGTCATTATTGCGTTTTTATCGACTATAAATGGTAATGGGAGGCCCCATTGCATAAGTTGAACTGGTATTTCTCGATCTGGCCAGTAGCCACAATACCTGTCTGTTGTTCTTGTAGCCTTCCCAAATGTATATGGTCTATCTGAACAGCTTGGAGAAAATGATATTGAGGCAAATGGAAAGATAATGGCAATAATGAGTATTAATGTATATGTTGTGATTTTATGAATTTTTTTCATAGTTTGTTGGTTTATAAATTATTTTCAACGTTAGGGATATACGAAGTCCCGCCTTGGCGGGATTCGGGTGAAGCCCGAGCCGAGGGCTGAACCGTATATCCCTTGTTATACACCCCGACGACTGAAAGGAGAAGAGCGCAGCGTGGCACGAAGCGTAGCGGAGTGAGTTCAAAAAATATTTT
>CAYMGN010000098.1:0-4729 GCA_964389995.1 uncultured Candidatus Peribacteria bacterium
ATCGAGGGGTCTCCGAGGAGATTTATTTGGTTATTGCCGGATTATTGAATAATCGGATTAGTCGAAATCTTGTAAGGAAATACGTGCTAGAAAAGTACCATCATATTTTTTTGGAAAGAGATGCGCGACCGGATGAGATTATTGATTTGACGCAAAAGATTATAAGTGATCCTCAATTTGTCAGTGCCCCGGGGAGGTTTGAAGATCTTTTAGAAGAGATATTGGGGATGTTGCAATCTTGGAAGTTTGAAAATGTGGTGAAGCCCCTGATGAAAAAATTTGCGGGGACGCCGGAAGCAAAAACTATTCAGGGTATTTTTTTGGCAGTGGTTAGGCGTCATCAAATGCGTGGTTCTGTTGAAGATGAGACATATGAACATGCCGGGGAAATTGCGACCGGCATTTGGTATCGAGTTTGGCAAACACTGGGAGAAACTTAAAAATCCTCATTGATCAGCACTTTTGCTAGTTTTTTTCTTGCGCGGCTTTGGATCAAAGAGATGTTTTGGCGGGTATATAAAGTGTAACCTTTCTCAGCTAGTTGTTGTGCTATTTCCGTTTGATTTAATTCCTCGAAATAGGTGTAGTAGATTATCAAACGCTCTACATCGGTTAGGACTGACGTTTCTTCAATAATTCTTCTTATTTGAGCTAGATATAATTGGTGGTTGACCTGATCCTCAGGTGAGGATGTGGTTTTGAGATCATAAACTGAACGATCGTCTGATTCGTCTGGCATACTGGTTAGGTAGGCGGCATGAAGGCCACTGCTAATCTGTCTGGTGATGAAGGGGAGGCTAGATGGGGGAAGGTTGCCATTACTTTCTCTGACAACTGTTTCTGCGGATCGGCCTTGTTTCTGAGCTACGTCTAAGGCTTCTCGGACGTTTTGAAAGGCACTTTCCTGTATACGGATCAGAGGGACTTGTGTAAAAATCATTCTTTTGAAGGCATTATTAAGGGCCGGGGAAAGATAGTATTTGAAGTCCGTGTAGCGGTGTGGATCAAAGCTCTGGAGACATTGATAAACCACTAGAGCTGCTTGTTGATAAAGATCGTCTTCGCTGATGCCTTTTTTGGAATAATGGAGAATGATCTTCCGTATTAGACAGAGATTGAGAGCATAGATTTCTTCAAAAACATCTTCACCATTGCGCCAACGTTCAATTAAAGCGAAATTTTTTTCTTTGTAGTCAGTTGTGGGTTTGAGCCATCCTCTTTTTCTGTAGTTGTCTGCGATTGAGGGCAAGTGATTGTCTGGGTTGTTCATGGTGAAAAAGGGATGAAGTAAAATTAGTCCGGTGGCTGCTGAGGGTCTGCGGGGCTGAAATCGTTGAGATAGTTGGTGTCTTCCTGGTGTTGTGGTGGCTTCGAAGTAAATTTTGTGTCGGTGATGGGGATTCTCTTTCCTTCATATTCGCGGGCTAACTCTAATTGTCTGGAGGAGAGGATGTTTTGAGGGCGGTGGTGGTCGCAAAATTCTGATAATTCGTTTGGGGTATAATCGACTGAGCCTTCGAGGCATTCGATCATGTAATCGAAATGATTGTCACAGCTAACTACGAGGCCAGGTTTCAAGGTTACATTCAGTAGATAATAGTCGGCAAACATCACACTGGTGTATTCGATGGTGTTGGCGTATTGAGAGCAGTCATCGGCTTGGGCAGGGGTAGAAATTGCCGTTAAAGTAGCAAAGGCAACGAAGGCTTGGAGCCTGTTTATTCTCTGAGCTCTGGTGTCGAGGCGAGGGGGTCCAAGGTGATGATTAGTCGGGAGAGAATGGGGAGTGTCTATTGCCATAATTGATGATTTGTTTAGTTCCTTGTTTGTAACAGGATCTGATCAATCTTTCAAGGGTTGGCGGTATTGGAGAGCTTCGGCTACATGTTTTTTGGTGATTTTATTGTCCTGATCGAGGTCAGCGATGGTGCGGGCGATTTTGATTAGTTTGAGGTAGGTGCGGGTGCTGAGTTGGAGATTGTTGGCGGCGAGATTGAGATATTTGAGACTTTCGGTGTCGAGGGGGCAGAATTTTTTGATTTCTTTCAGTGAGAGGTCTGCGTTGTAGTTTATTTCAGGAAACTGATGGTAGCGTTTTTTTTGGATTTGGTAGGCTTGGAGTACTTTTTGCTGGTAATGGCTTTGTTTTTCGGTATTGAGAGGTTTGGTCTTGAGAAGATTTTGGTTATTTTGTTGATCGATGTTGATGAAGAGATCGATGCGGTCGAGGATGGGGCCGGAAAGCTTGTTTTGGTAGCGTTGGATGGTATTGAGACTGCAATGGCAGGATTTGATGGTTGATTGATAGTAGCCGCAGGGACAGGGGTTGCTGGTGGCGATCAAAAGGAAGGAAGAAGGAAAAGTGCTAGTGAAATGAGCGCGGGTGATGTGGATTTTTTTATCTTCCAGAGGTTGGCGCAGTGACTCGAGGGCATGATGGGAAAACTCGTTGATTTCATCGAAAAAAAGCACTCCGTTGTGGGCAAGAGTGATTTCCCCCGGGCGGGGGTTTTTGTTGCCGCCGCCAATGATTGAGCTGGTAGACGCAGTGTGATGTACGGAGCGAAAAGGGCGCTCGGTAATGAGATACTTGTCGGACTTGAGGAGACCGGCGACGGAGTAAATCTTAGTAGTAGTAATTATTTCCTGGTCGCTCATCGGCGGTAAGAGGCTGGGGAGAGCACGGGCGAGGGTGGTCTTGCCGGCACCCGGTACTCCACTTAAGAGTAGATGATGGCGCCCTGCTGCAGCGATAGATAAAGCCCTCTTGGCAAACTCGAGGCCGTGGATTTGGTTGAGGGGGCTTTGTGTTTTTGAAGGCTTTTTGATTGATTGATTTTTGAGCGGGAGGAATTGTGTTTTGTTACTGATAAAAGCGAGCACTTCTGACAAATGATTGAAGGCGTAGATATCTATTCCCTTGAGGAAACTGGCTTCTGCGCTATTGGCTTTGGGTATCACTACTTGCTTGAAACCATGATCTTTGGCGTGTTGGACGATGGCTAGGGTGCCTTTGATGGCCTTTAATTGGCCGTTGAGAGCTAACTCGCCAACTACTAGGGTTTCGCTTAGTGCCTGGTGATCGTAGGAGTCATGGGCCATGAGGAGGCTGAGCGCGATGGGGAGATCAAATTGAGTACCGTGCTTACGGATTTGGGCGGGCGCGAGGTTGACGACTTTGCGTTGGAGGGGAAACTCGGCGCCGCTGTTTTTGATGCTGGAGCGTACCCTTTCTTTTGCTTCTTGGACCGCCGTATCGCCAAGCCCCACTAGATGAAAACTGGGCAAGCCGCGACTGATATGGGCCTGGACTTCCACGGTATCGCATTGTAAGCCGGAAAAAGTGCAGGAATAAATTAAACTCATGTCCCGATTGTGACAGGAGCAGATTAAGAAATCTTAAAGTTTTTCTAAAATTTGGAGATTTATTTGAGCACCAAGGAATAATAACTCTCCCCTACCTGGAAATAAATGGCGTCTTTATTGCCAGTGACTAGGAGATTTGTGGCTAAGCCATTGAGATTGGAGTAGACGCCAATTCTTTGATAGGAATCTTGTTCGGGGGAATAATAGCCAAAGGTAATGGCTAATTCTTCAGCACTATCAGCAAAAATGCCATCACCCAGCTGGCGAATTGTGGAGAAATATAGTTGATCATCAGGTGACCAACTCACTTGATCAAGCGGTTCGATCAAATCTAGCTCTTGGATATTGCCCTGATAGTCAAGGAGCCAAAGAAAGTCCGAACTGTCGCGCTTAAAAACGAAATAAAGTCCACTGGGCGACCACTTGCCATCAAAAAGATCAGTAAGAGCAGGATCTTGAATAAGGCTCTTTTCTTGGCCCACAATGTCTATGTAATAACCGGTGCCGAGATTGTCCTCGTCGAGGATGAGGGCGGCGCGTTCATTGCCCCAGATGGTGACCAGATCAATATTTTGAGGGAAGGTGACGATGGGACGAGCCTGGGGATCATCGATTTCTACTAGTTTTTGTGCTTGCTGGTCAGCGGTTTCAGTTAATTGATAGAGGACAAAGTCTGCCGGGGGCTGAGGAAACTGATTAAGTGCTTGGATGTATGGTTCAATTTGAAATTGGAGGTCAATGGCGATTTCACCAAGGATCGGGACCTCTGGTGTGAGAAGCTGCTCGAGATAGCCGGTTTTGCGGATTACGAGATTTTTTTGGCCGGCGCGTACTTGGACTGTGCAGGGGCTTTGGGGACATTCGGTGGTTAATTCGTCAAAAACTTCGATGTCAAAGGGGGCATTTCCGCTAAGGATGATCTCGCCGCGATTGATAAATCGGCCCCAAATAAACCATAAAATACTGAAAATAATGACTGCGCCAATGATGATGAGTGGGAGGTATTTTTTGCGTTTTTCAGCGTCCATCGAGGATGTTTTTCAAATGATTGAGGGAGATGAATTGATCATCCGGTCCTAATTGTAAGGAAATTAAATCGATTCGCCAACCTAAAGCAGTAAAAGTGGGATTTTTTTCGAAGAAATGGTGGGTGGTGAGGAGGATTTTTTGGATTTTCGTGTAAGTGAGAGCTTCAGCGGGGCCGCCAAAATAATCGCTCTTTCTGGCTTTAACTTCTACAAAGACTAATTCGCCGGCGGGGAGGTCATAAGCGATTTGATCGACCTCACCATAACGGGAGTGAAAATTACTGCAAATGGCTGTAAAGCCCTGGCTGTAGAGGAAAGCGGCGGCTAACCATTCT
>CAYMGN010000099.1:0-4712 GCA_964389995.1 uncultured Candidatus Peribacteria bacterium
CAATGATATTTGACTTGGTTGGTTGAGAGATATTTCTTACGATAGTCGAAGATTTGGTTGCGGTCATAGTCAATCTCGATTTCGCTGGGGAGGATGGCGACCGGGAGACCAAATTTGTTTTGGAGAATAATGACAGTAAATTCGATACCGGTACAGAAGGGCTCAATAACTACGCGGGTGTCGATACGTTTACTAAAAATGGACTGGGCGGCGGCGAGGGCTTCTTCGATATTGTTAACAGAATGCACTCCGATGCTGGATCCGCCAGTGGCAGGTTTGATGATGAAGCGCTTTTTTTGATGTTTTTTGAAGAATTTCTCAATAATTTGTTTTCTCTCCGGCTTGGAATGATGGATCTTTAGGACAGTGGAAGGAAGGGTATAAAAGCCTTTTTGATGGATAAACTGATTGGCTCGGTATTTGTCGAAACAGCGTTTGCAGGCCTCTACCCCGGACCCGATGTAGGGGATGTCCTCTTGTTCAAGGATTTTTTGGATGCCACCGTCTTCGCCAAAGCTGCCGTGCATCACTGGAAAGGCGAGGTCTTGATCTTTAAGTAGCTTGGAAAGAGCGGTTTTGGAGAGCGGTTTGGCCTTTTGTTGTAGTTTAAAGTCAAAGTCTGAAGGAGTATTGGAGTAAAGCTGAGAACGGGAAATTTGATAAGGTTTTTTGTGATGGTCGAAATAAATAGGAGTGATTTGGATTTGTGTAGAATGAAGATGGTCACAAACTGACCTTGCAGAATTAAGAGAAACTCCTCTTTCTAGAGAGGGGCCACCACAGATTAATGCGATTTTTAATGACATACTGATGATTATTTGCGAGAATTATAATCACCTGTTTCACCCTTTGCAACAAGTTTTAAGTCAAAAGCACATGGTTTGTCAGTCGTATTATTCTATTTTTTTGCGAAATTTTTACCCTGCGACAGGTTCAGATATTTGGGGGATATTGCCCCTTGCCATTTAAGGGTATTTTCGATATATTTTTCGGGATATTTAATGTGTTTTTAGGGATGGCCCTTTTTAAGAAGAAGAAAAATAAAGCGTCTGGAGGGTATTTTTTGGTTTTGGATGTGGGCTCTAGCGATGTAAAGGCTTTGGTCTGTCAGTCCGAAGGGAAAAAAGTAGAAATTTTGGGCTCGGCGAAGAAAAAACAAGAATTGGGAGACATGGATGGAGGGATGATTACCGACATTGGTGCGGTTATCAACAATTGCCATGCGGCGATTAGAGCAGCAGAAAAAGCGGCAGGGGTGATGGCAGAAAAAATGATACTGGGGATTTCTGGCGAGCTAGTAAAGGGAGCGACTCACACTACAAGTTATGTACGAAGAGATGCTTCTAAAAAGATTGACCTCGCGGAGTTTAAAAACGTTGTACATAAGATACAGTGGAGAGCTTTTGAAGTGATACGTTCTCAGATTGCGAGAGAGTCCGGGCACAACGAGCTCGATTTTAAACTAGTAAATGCGGCCATTGAGGATGTAAGGGTGGATGATTATAAGATCAAGAACCCAATCGGATTTCAGGGGAAGGAAGTTACTTTGAGTGTTTTTAATGCTTTTTCACCTTTAGAAAACTACGGGGCCTTACAAACGATCGCTGCGGAAATTGACCGAGAGCTACTAGTAATTGCAGCTGAGCCTTATGTGTTAGCAAAGGCAATGGCGGAAGAAAACGGCAATCAGTTTAATGGGATTTTTATCGATGTAGGGGCGGCAACTACTGACATCGCGATCGTAAAGGAGGGAGCAGTAGTAGGGACAAAAATGTTTAGTATTGGTGGAAACATGTTTACGAAAAGGCTGAGTCAGACGTTAAACATCTCCTTTAAGGAAGCAGAATCCGTGAAACATACCTACAGTGATGATAAGCTGGAAAGACAATCGCATCGGATAGTAAGAGAAGCACTGCAAAATGACTGTGAGATTTGGCTTTCGGGTGTGATACTGAGCTTGGACTCGTTTGATAAAATCAAAAAACTTCCTTCTAAAATCTATCTATCCGGTGGCGGAGCTATTTTGCCTGAAATCAAAGAGATTTTGGAGACTAGAGAATGGGTTAAATCTTTACCTTTCAGCAAAAAACCGCAAATATCTTTTATGAGTCCGAAGATGTTTAGTAACGTATTAGATGAGGAAAAAGTATTAAAGGACCATCAGGACGTAGTGCCGGCAGCACTTGCTAACTCTGGCTTGAGCTATGTGGGTGAGGAGCCGCTGCCGTCTAAAGTGTTAAAGAAAGTCGTTCGCTTAATGCAAATATAGGCATGGTTAAAAAAATTAAGCTTAAAAAACCGGGTAAGAAAAAAAAGGTGGAAGAAAAAGAAGAGCTGAAAGAAGAACAGCTCAGTATTGAAGATGCCAAGTTAGAAAAAAAAGATGAAGGGCATTTAGCGGAAGAGGAGTCAGACCAGGATGATGAACGTAAGGAAGAAGAAGTGCATAACTTCCCTTTAGAAAAAGGGTTTATTTATGTGGAACTTGATGAAGATATCAGTAGAACTATAGAAAAGATTGATCGTTTGAATGCGAGGGAGATTTATTTAGTGGCGGCCAGTGGCTCAAAGGTTTTGCGGACCGCGGTGAATTTGCGAATCGTAAAGAGAAGACTAAAAAAACAGGGGAAGAAACTGCAATTGATTACTAACGATTTAGCGGGGTTAAAAATAGCCTATTCCTTGGGTATTGAAATCTATATCCGACCAAACCAGGAGGGTGAACCTTCTCTTTTTGCTTTCAATGAAGAGGATAAACAGCTGCATATCACTCCTTTAAAGGCGACGGTGAATTCATTGGATGAGGAGGGGCCGACTCGGATGGCCGAAAAGAAGCTTTCGATCAGTGAGATTGTCAAAAGGCATAAGGCGGCGATAGGGGGTGCGGTGATTAGTAAAACGAAGGGGAAGAAGAAAAAGAAGAAAGATAAGGGGTTTGTGATGGTGACGGCAAATAGACACGCCTTGATCAGCCTGGTGGTTGTGAGCCTCTTTATTTTGTTGATTATTGTGTATATTGCTTTGCCGGGAGCGACTATTTATCTGGAACCGCATGCAAATCCGATTGAAAAGTCTGTGAATATCTCTCTATTGGATGCCAATCAAAACCAGGCTGAGTTAAGTCGGAGGCCAGAGCAAACGATTGCAAGTTATCGTCTACAGGTTGAGGTCAGTGATACTAAGGAGCATTTTGCAACCGGGAAGAGAGTATCGGAGTTTGGTGGTAACGCTGGCGGGACTATTACTGTTTACAACGAAAGTAATCAGAGCTGGCCTTTGGTCGCAAATACGCGCTTTCAGACTGAAGAGGGGTTGGTATTTAGGATTGCCAATGGATTGACTGTACCGGCGGCTAGCGGTGGAGAACCGGGGCAGATTTCGGCTTTTGTGACGGCTGACCCTTTAGATGCAACCGGGCAGATAATTGGAGAGAGAGGCAATATCGAAGCTAGCGACTTCTTCCTACCTGGTCTCAATGAAGAGAACCGCGAGACTATTTATGCTAGCAGTGAGACGCCAATGACGGGTGGGATCACTGACTTTGTGACATTTGTAAGTGAAGAGGATCTAGAGGCCAGCGCTCAAATATTAGAGGAAGAACTATTGGCAATGGCTTCAGAAAAATTACTGCTGGATGTGGAAGAATTAAATGCGGACGCCGGTGAAGAAACTTTTCAATTACTTGAGGGGGATGAGGCGATTCGGGTGCTGGAGGTTTCAATTTCTCGACCTGATGAGCTACTGGACGCGGAAACTTCTTCATTTGAAGTCAGCGGCTCGATGATAGTTGAAGGAGTTTATTACGATTATCAGGCGATGCTCGATATATTGAGAACTGAACTGCTAGAAGAACAAAGTCCGGGGCGAGAATTGATCGATATTAACGAAAGGTTTAGCTCGTATAGGATTTTTGAATGGGAGCAGGCGGCAGGGAGAATCAAGTTAACTGCCAACATTAAAGGGATTGAACAATTTATACTCGATCCAAAAACAGAGAATGGACAAAAATTGTTGACGAAGATCAAGCAGCACATAGCAGGAACTGATGTGGAGCAGGCTGAGCAATACATCCAAAATCTGCCAGAGATTAACAAAGTAGAAATTAAAAGCTGGCCGGTGTGGTCCCCTACTATTCCGAATATCTTGGATAACATCGAATTTGAAGTTTCGGATGCGATTTCGGTTGATTAGCTCTGGGGGCTGTAGTAGAGTTTTAATAAATCCTTTCATTCCTAAAAATATTTTTCATGAAAAAAACACTAATACTTTCGTTATTTTCTATCCTCTTCATTGCCGCCTGTGGTAACTCCAATAACCAGGAGCCTGCAGAAAGAACTCCAGCGGATTTTGAAACTAATCCGGAGTCTATTTCTAATCAAAATCTTGATGCCGATATCCTGGCCGGAGCAATCAATACTCGTGATCTAGCAAGCTGTGATGAGATCCTGGGGACGGAGATGAAGGAAGAATGTAAAACTACCGTAGACGACTTATTGATCTCGGATGAGGCTTACGAAGCACGTGATTTAGAAAGATGTGGTGAGGTTTTGCAGGAGCGATATAGAAATAATTGTGAGAATATGGTCAACAAAGCAATTGAAGCGGAAAACATGCGGGAGATAAAGACTGGAGAATTAAATAGTTTGATCGAGGCTAATGAAGGCATCAACGATCAAGCAATAGAAACTGGTGATCTTGATTTATGAGATCAG
>CAYMGN010000100.1:0-505 GCA_964389995.1 uncultured Candidatus Peribacteria bacterium
TTCGGAACTCGCCCACCCGGTTCCCCAACCTTTGAACCACCACACCGCGGCGCCTCGCGGGTAGAACCGCGTGAGGAAACACGCGAAGAGCACGGACGACGCCGTGTGGCCGCTGGGGTACGAGAGCCATTCCTAATCGCTACGTAAAGTTCATTTAAGTTGTTTAAACCATACTTTTTAAGCAAATCCTGAAAAATTTCATCTCTTAGCTCTTCAATATACCCGACCCCCTCCTTTTCTAATTGACTTTGGAGCAAACTATAGCCAAGCTTTAACTTTATT
Source organism: uncultured Candidatus Peribacteria bacterium (assembly GCA_964389995.1). Classification (GTDB taxonomy): domain Bacteria; phylum Patescibacteriota; class Gracilibacteria; order UBA1369; family LOWO2-01-FULL-3; genus CAYMGN01. The sequence goes on from CAYMGN010000100.1 coordinate 283, forward strand.
GACTCTTTTACATTTCTCAAACCGGCTTTTAAAATTGTGCGGCCCAGCGAAGTCTCCGCCCAGTTAAGCCAGTCATACTCTATCTGCGACTGATCACTAAAGGAAAAATGCAAATTATCATTTTGCTTGATCGGCTTACTAAAATGCCTTTTAATCCCATTGATCATCACCGAATCTAGATTAAAAGCCCTTTCGCCAAAAGAATAAAAAGCGACATCCAAGG
>CAYMGN010000100.1:515-3872 GCA_964389995.1 uncultured Candidatus Peribacteria bacterium
TGAACTAACAAGTTTTCTCCCAAAATCTCATTTTGTAGTTTTTCCCAAAAATCACCACTATTTTCTTTATTGTCAGCAGTCAAAGGACTGAGAAAAGAGAGCCAACGCAAAATCCCTTGATCACCACCTGCACTACCAAAACTGATAGAAGTAATCCCGCGATGAAAATAATCCTCCATCTTTTTAGTCCTAATCTCAAACCTCACCAACTGCCCTCCAGACAAGACCACCTTGGTGTGCAATCCACGATAACCATTGGACAATGGTGAACTAATGTAATCCTCAAATCCCCCTCGCTCCGCCTTCCAAATCTTGTGAATAGTATGCAAAAGGGCATAGCAGTCCTTGATACTATCTACTACAACTGCATAAACCAAAGGAAAAACCGCATTGGGATCATCTCTCAAATACGAACGCGCTTCATACAACTGAAAAAGTGAAGGATGCTGCTCCTTCACTTCCACATCTTTGCTAGCAACGACTTGTTCCTCAATTTTTTGCTTAATACTTGGATAATACTCACCACTCTTTGCGATTTCTTTTTCTCTGATTTCTTTAATTCTTTCATAACTATTTGGCGCCACATAAGGCAAACACAAATCCGCCAAGCGATCACGTACCGAATGAATCCCCAAGCGATACGCTATTTTTGCATAGACATTGAGAGTTTCTTGGGCGATTCTTTTTTCTTTTTCCGGCTTACCGTGCCCTCCAAGAGTTTCCATATTGTGGATGCGATCAAAGAGCTTTACGATCGCAATCCGCACATCGTCACTCATCATTTCAAACCACTTGCGCAGAGACTCGATTTTATCATCCAAACCCTCGGCTTCCCGAAAACGATTTTTAGAAAATTTAGTGACGCCATCAACCACTCGCGCCACCTCCGGCCCAAACTGATGCTTCAAATCTATCAATCCCACTTCAGTGTCCTCAACGGTGTCATGCAAAAGCGCGGCAATAATCGTCGTCTGATCGGCATCGTAATCCGCCAGATAAAGCGCCACCTGCATCGGATGCAAGACATAAGGCTCACCACTTTTACGCGTCTGTTTCCTATGGGCATGTACCGCTAGATCAAGAGCAGCATTGATTTTTTCCAAATCAAACCCCCTACTCTTCGCATACTTCCTAATTTTACTTTTAAAAGTATTGATCAAAAAACCGTTTTTATGAACACGATTTATTAATTATACATACTTTCTACCGCGAACGCAACAGGCTTTCAAGCCTATTTTTCTTTAGAGATAATTAGATTTCACGTACTCGATGATGTCATCTGATTCGTACATCATTTCTCCTTTATCGGTATCTACCAAGAAAGGCACCTGCATCTTGCCACCAAGCTTATCGAGGATTTTTCTTGAAGGAGCGCCGCTGGGACTGACCACTGAAACATAACTCACGTGAGAATCAGAAAGAAACTGCCTTACTTTTAGACAAAAGGGACATTCTTCTTTATGGAACAAAATCAACATAGAAAAAAGGTTAAGTTCTTTGAAATAATCATAACACACTTAACCTTTTATCCAATATTGATTGTAGGCTGATTAGTTGCCTTGAGAAGCTAGGAATAGTCGCACTCCACTACTGATATAACGGCGCTCTCTATCCATCGCATAAACCACTAATTCATGATTGGGTTCATGTTCAGTCATAAATTGACCATTGGAATCACTGAGAGCAACAGAAGAAAGAATCACACTCTTAAAGGTAGAAAAGATCATCAAACCAGGGTCAGTCTGACCATCGACAGCCACTAATTCGTCATTGACCACTCTCACATCACTAAGATCTGGCTTAATCTCGTCAGCGATTTCATCCACAGTCATCTTAGAAAGCTTACCTAATTCGCCTTCCTCATTGACCATACTCAAGTAATAAACTCCGTCCGGCAAAGCCTCTTCCGGCATGATTTCCCCCTTGTACTCCTCATCGATTTCCACACTACCGATTTGGAAAATTTCTTGATCGGCATCACGGACAAAAAATACGTCATAAGTCTCTCCCGGATCACCCATAATACGGATAGAAGGGTTAGAACCAACAGTGTAACCATCGAGATTAGTCACTCTAAACTGACCGTCATATTGATCAAACTGATTGAGATCGAAGCCGAAGAAAAATTCGTCACTATTGCTAAATCCATCACCATCCAAGTCGTCATTAAAGAGATCTAAACCGGCAGCTAACTGCAAGAGATCGGCCACGCCATCACGATCATAATCAGTAGCCTGATCTACAAGCAAAAGCAAATTACCGGAACGAGAGGCTTGAGCTCTTAGATCAGCGATTTGTTGCTCAGTGAGACCAACTGTAAAGACAACTTGAATATTGTCTGCCGGAGTCACTTCTTGATAGACTCCTTCACCGAGATAGACATTGAGAGATTGATTTTCATTGGCTGTTAATTGTTGATTGATCGCTTCCGTTACTAGCGATTCTACTTCCGGAGTGATTTCGCTCACATTTTCATCGATGAGGAAACGTTCGGTAATCACTTGTTCGATCAAGGTGCGATCTTCAAATTGTTGAGGTCCCACGGATTCGTATTGGGCAATTGCATTGTCAATCTGCTCTGGAGTAATGTTGAGTACACCGACGTTTGGTCTATTAACCGGAGTAGGTCCCACAGGCTGTCTCACTGGAGATACTGGATTGACTTGAGGCTGAATAGTAAGAGAAACATCCGTAGAATCTTCAGGAGTTTCTGCCGGCTCCTGTGGTTGATCAATCACTACTACCGGATCATCAACCACAGGGGTTGTGTCTGGCTCTTCAGTAGGTACTTCCTTATCTATTTCTTCTCCATCAGCCGGTTCCTCAGATGGCTCAGTAGTTTCACTTGGAGCTGGACTGGTCGGTACCACCACAATCAAACCACCACCTGATCCTCCACCGGAACTCGGAGTATTGCTCCCACCACCACTTCCTGTCTCCTGATTGAGCACACAAACAGGATCGCCGTCCACTGTAGTCGCACAAGTATTATCAGTAGTAACCGCAGTATCAAAATTATCCAAAGTCACATTAACCAAAACCAACCCGTCTGAAACCAAATTGTTAATCAAATTTTTTGCCGCCGGATCACCAACTACAAAACCGGTAATCAACTGAGTAATAGTAGAATCCACATAAATACTATTATCATCATTATCTAAAGGAGTCACACCGTCATCGGCATAACCAAGGTAATTATTTTTGATCAAACCACCGGACCAATCCTGACCGGAACCATCACTGATATGCTTGATCCCAATACCTTTGCCGGCATTACCGGCAATCACATTTCCTGCTGAAGCGGCAGCAGCACCACCGATTTCTGTATTGTCCACTCTCCCACTACTTCTATCCATC
>CAYMGN010000100.1:3882-4697 GCA_964389995.1 uncultured Candidatus Peribacteria bacterium
CATCACAATAATCCCTGAACCATTATAAACAGAATCAGTATCACTACCTTTGACATTACCGAGATCGCTATCACCGTCTTTGTCCGTACCAATAAAGTTACCGGAAATCACCGTACCATCGATTGTTTTGCTATCGGCACCATATAGAGTAATCCCCGAACCATAGTTACCGGAAATCACATTGAGCGAATCAGTGTCGGTATAATCACCACCACCAATTGTCACATTACCACCGCGCACAAATACACCACCATAGTTAAGAAGTCCATCCACGGCCACACCACTACCATTACCGAGAGCGACCTCACCGGTACTATCAGTACCAATGTAGTTACCCTGGATATTGACAGTACCGTCCACAACTTCCACACCGGCACCGGTATTACCAGCAATGGTATTGAGGGTACCACTGGCCGCAGTACCAACATCCACAGTCGCATCAGCACTATCTATCTTTACTCCAGCACCACCATTTCCATAAACAGTCGCACCAGTACTATCAACACCAATCGAATTCAATCCAATACTGACATCAGCCCCACCATCGATCAAAATCCCGTTTTCGCCACTGGCTACGATGATGTTTTGTTCTGTAGCATCAAAATTACCATCCGCGTCAGTACCAATAGTCCAAGTCCCGCCATCCGCAGAAAGCTTGATCCCATTGCCACCATTGCCGCGCTCTTCGATCCCATCATCATCGAGACCGAAATAGTTATTAAGTATTTTACCGACCACGGCCACATTTGCTTCCACGATATTCAAACCATTACCGGTATTACTGGAAATATAGTTACGTCCACTAACCAAAGTAC
>CAYMGN010000101.1:0-4622 GCA_964389995.1 uncultured Candidatus Peribacteria bacterium
AGACTCGGTTGGCTCAAGACAAAAGACCTTCCGGCTCGATAAGTCTTAAATCTTTTGTACCAACGGTTTTGATAGACGCTTGCACGACTGGGTGTCATGGTTACCTCACTGGCTTTTTTCGAGACCTAACTGTCAAACAGCGCTCAGCTCAGGATTGAGCTGAGCGCTTATTTTACCCAAAAGGTTGCCGTTGTCAAATTAGTTCGAAACTTTCGTAAAAGGTTTGGAAATCGGGGGTGGGGATGGCTCCATTGCTGAGACGGTAAAGCTTGTTACGGACTGGGGAGCGGAGGAAGATATTTTGGTAGAACCAATCTTCGATCTCGCTGGTGGTGATGGTTACCTGGATACCTTCTAGTTCGCCGACGGTGATTTCGTTGCGGATTTCATCGCGGTTGGGCATGAATTGGGCGCCGACGTCGTTGACTAACTCATTGATAGTAAATTCGTCGAGGTCGTAGACTTGGATGCCCCATTGGTAGTCGCTGAACATTTCCGGTGGGGAGAAGCCGATTACGGTTTCTCCCGTGTAGATTTGCCAGTCGGCGGGGTAGTCTACGGCGTAGCGGTCACGGGAGTTGCGGAAGGTGGACCAGTTTTTGATTGCGGCCTCAATGTTGGCGGCGCGGTGTTGGTAGGTTTCTATTGTCTCGCTGAGGTCCTCGTTTTTTTGGCGGAGATCTGATACCGCGCTTTCTAGTTGAGAGATGGCCTCATCGGTTTCTTCCGTGACTTGCGTGAGGTCACAGCCGGACAGAACCACTAGCCCCATTGTGAGGAGTAATGCTTTCTGGATTGATTTTTTGAGATTCATGTTTTTGTGGATTACCCTTCTACATTTTCGCCTTCGTCAGCGTTGCCATCGTCGGCAGACTGGACGGCTTCTCTAACCAAGGCGCGGAATTCTTCGAGACTTTGAGGGCGGATGCGTTCACCTTGGAGGAAGAAAGTGGGGGTAGAATTAAGACCTAGCCCCAAGCCACCACTATAGTCATCATCTACGCCATCTTTTGCTTCACTGGAGTCCATATCGTTCTCGAAGTTAGCAGTGTTGAGCCCGAGCTCTTCGGCGTATTCCACAAATTTTTCGCGGGGATCAGAGAGGGAAGACCACTCACCTTGACGTTCAAACAGAATATCGTGCATAGCCCAGAATTCTCCTTGGAGACCGGCAGCTTCAGCTGCTTGTCCGGCGATTTGAGCGTTAGGATGGATGCTGCGGAGAGGAAAATTACGATAAACAAAAGTGACATGGTCACCAAATTCACCCATGATTGCCTCAACATAGGGGAGGTAACTTGCGCAAGCAGGACATTGGAAGTCTCCGTATTCGACGATCACTACTGACGCTCCATCCGCCCCTTTGGTCCAGTCGTCAGACTGAACGGTTGAGGCTAACTCACCACTACCGGTACCGGCCCCGGCCCCATTTCCGCTAGAACCGCTAGGATTGTTTCCGGAAAGAATTACGAAGGTTGAAAGGGTAATTGCGGCAGCAACACCGATCCAGAGCCAAATATTTTTGTATGCTTGTGCCATTTTAAAATGGGTTAGGTTATTGTACGGTTTCAGCTGCTTTTATTTGAGAGATGACCTCGCTGATAAAGTCACCAATAACGGGAACAAAACTAATTTGAGCAAGGATATAAATCAAGATAGCCACCAAAACTGTAGCACCAATGACCGAGCCGAGCCCGACGAACATCCCCTTAACAAAAGACAACCACATTAAACGGCCGGGCTTATCGAGGACACGGACGAATTCTAGCTTTTTGAGGCGGCCCACTTCTTTACTAAGTCCACCAACCTCTTTAGCGAGATCTTGAACCTCTTGATTGAAGCGGGAAATTTCCGCACTAAAGTCTGTAAGTTCTTTAACGAGTTTTTGTTGAGCTGTTGCGGCTGATTTCTTGGCCATTTTGGTGATATTTGTATATAATGGACTGGCTTGATTATATACTTTATCTATGAAAATTACTACCAAAACCGGAGACCGCGGACATTCTGGTCTTTATAATGGAAAGAGGGCATCTAAAGCTTCGGCGGTCTTTGATGCCGTGGGAGAGTTGGACGAATTAAACAGCTTTTTGGGCTGGGCTCGCGGACCAATTGATGAAGAAAAACAAGTCTGGTCGCATATCGATCGCTTGCAGGAAGATATTTACAAAATCATGTCGATCGTGGGATTTGAAGGACAGGTACCAAAAGAAGCCAAAGGTTTGAAGTTGGAGGATTTGCAATTTTTGGAAGCGGAAATCGAGCGTTGCACCAGTAGCATGGAAAATTTACGCAGCTTTGTGAAGCCGGGGACCAGCGAGGCGGCCGGGCGTTTGCATATCGTACGCTGTGTTTGTCGTCGTGCTGAGAGGGCTTTGATCCGTTATCATGAGGAGCAGCCTTTGCCGGAATTGGTTTTGCAGTATATAAATCGGCTTTCGGATTTGCTTTTTGTTTGGGGGTTGCGGTTTGAGCAGAGTTGGGAGGCGCTTTAGAGTAGGCTATTCTCCGGTGAGGGCTTTGAGGTTTCTTTGGAGGCCTTCTTTTTTGGGGCGCATGAGGGCGGAGCCCGCGAAGCGGGCGAGGTATTGGTCGGAGGTTTCGATCTTTTGGAGGTCGGGGGCCGAGAGGGTTGGGCCGGCTATTTTTGGGTCTTTGAGAGCTTGATGAGAATGTTCTTGGGCTTTTTTATGATTGTGAGGGCAGACTTCTTGGCAGATGTCACAGCCGTAGACGCGCTTGGTAAGGGCGATGGCTTTTTGGAATTTTTTAGGAATTTCGTCGCGGTGCTCGATGGTGAGGTAGGAGAGGCAACGGCGGGCATCCACTACTCCGGGGGCGATGATGGCACCGGTGGGGCAGGCATCGATGCAGGCACGGCAGGCGCCGCAGGCGCTGAAGTCTTTAGACGGGGTGGATTTTTTAGTATCTGGAGCTAACTCGAGCGTGGTAAGGACCTCAGCGAGAAAGACCCAAGAGCCGTACTCCTCGGTAATGAGGCAGGTGTTTTTGCCGATTACGCCCAGGCCGGCCTCCTCAGCATAGGCCCTTTCTAAAATCGGACCGGTGTCGACGTAGGCTTTGGTTTCTTCTTCAGGAGCTAATTCTTTAATAAACTTTTCTAAACTGCGGAGCCATTTTTTGATCACCTTGTGGTAGTCGCGCCCGTAGGCATAGCGGGCAACGACCCCTTCTCCTTCTTTAGGGCTTTGCTGCGGATAGTAATAATTAACGGCAAGGCTAATCACCGTCTTGGTGCCGGGGAGGATTTGTTCGATATTTTTGCGCTGGTCGAGCTTTTGCATGTAGCTCATATTGCCCTCGTGTTTTTTTTCCAACCACTGATGAAAGGCGGTGAGATACTTGGGCGGCAACTGAGCGGGAGCAAACCCCACCAGGTCAAAACCGAGCTCCTGCGCTTTTTGGATAATTTTATTCTTCAACATCTTGACAATATGCTCCAACAATTGGATGGCTTTTGCAATGTTTTTTTAAAACAGAGACTTCCCATTCAGTGGCTTTAAATGATATTTTAACTCTCCTGCCCAGAATTAAAACGCAAAGAAAGAATATGGCAAAAAACCTAACAACTGAGTTTCAAAAGGCTAAAAACGCCTTAATGGGGGCACAAAAGATCTGTATCATCTCGCATCGGAGACCGGACGGAGATGCTGTGGGGAGCAATGTCGCACTAAAAATGGCACTGGAAAATGTCGGTAAAGAAGTGGTGAGCGCTTGCGTGGACCCAGTGCCGGAGGATAGCGTTTTCTTGAAAGGGGCGGCGGATTTTGTGACGGATTTTGATTATGAAGATTTTGACGCGATTGTGAGCGTAGACTGTGGCGGGTTAAAATTAGTGAGTTTTCACGAAAAAAAACCGAAAATTCTCTCAGGGAAGATCCCTTTTATCAACATCGACCATCATGAATCCAATGAGCATTTTGGGACGATCAACGTGGTGGATCCCGAGGCTTGCGCGACCGCATTTATTCTCTATTTTTTCTTTGAGCAGTGTGGCTGGGAGATTACGATCGATATCGCGACGGCCCTGCTGCATGGGGTTTATTTTGATACGGGGAGTTTGATGCATAGTAATACTTCGGCGGAGGTTTACGAGGTCTGCGGAAAATTAGTGGCGCGGGGGGCGGACTTGAGGCGGGTAGTGAAGGAGTTGTTTTATACCCGTTCGGTCAGCAAGCTGAAGCTCTTGGGGCGGATTTTAGAAAAAACCTATATCAATGAAGAAGGAGTGACGGTCTCGGCGGTGGGGACGGAGGATTATCTTGCTTGTGGGGCTGACTCTCAAGATACCGGAGGGGCGATAGATTATCTCAATATGGTGCCGGGGAGTAAATATAGTGTGCTTTTGAGTGAGGACAGGGAGAGAGGGATTGTAAAGGGCTCTCTGCGGACAAGGCGAGACGACGTCAACCTTTCGGAAATCGCTTCACAATGGGGTGGAGGCGGACATCCCAAGGCCAGTGGATTTGGGGTCGAAGGGCATCTCAAGCCGGTAATGAGCTGGAAGGTGGTGCCGGAGGATGGCAGCGACAAAGGGACGGAAATCGAATTTTAGGATTGATTTTTAAGGGGATGCGGCTATGCTGGCGCTAATCGTTTTTGAG
>CAYMGN010000102.1:0-4561 GCA_964389995.1 uncultured Candidatus Peribacteria bacterium
ATCCTACCTCTCCTCCGAGTTGGTAGGCCAGTTTCATCTGCTTTACATTACCCTGCACCCATCTATTGACAAATTTAATTTAAAGTGTTATAAATATATGCTCATCTAAAAAAATGTCAATCATGAGACAAAATCTAGCTTCCCTGTCTAATTTTACGGTATCAAAGCCAAAACCACTAACATCCAAACGAAATATTCGTTCTCTTTCCACTCTCATTGCTCTTTCCGCATTGCTTGCTCTCGATCCCAATCCGGCCGCTGCTCAAAGCGCACCCTGCTCCGATCAAGCGAACAAAGTAGCATTCGATAGTCTAGTTTTTGGCGACGTTTACATTGTAACTCTCGAAATGCGCAAGGGCCTTGTAGCCGCTTGCTCTAATCATCCAGAATTGGACACAATAGCCTGTGTAGAAGAAGGCGTTAATTTCACTTATGAAGAAGTCAGAGAATTTTGCAAAGGCTTCCGCCCTCCCAAGATTCTCATCGAGTCCCAAAAACAGCGGGCCCAAGAAAACGAAGGCCAGATGGTTCCTTTAATAGAAATCACTCCTCTCATACCACCACGCAAAAATCCAGAAAACAACAGCCACAGCTGCCCAACTCGCGAGCACAACTACCACGAACTCCTGAGCGATAATCATCAACAACGTTCTCAATAACACCGGAAAATGGATAAAAAACATTCAGAAATCCCATCAGTAGAAGCAATTTATGGGCAAAAAGGCTGGCTAGAAAAACAAGAAAGTTATAACAAAGAGAACCTAGGATTAATTGAACGTTGGCGACAAGGAGAGGATGTCTTCGAAAAAATTTTCGCCCTTAATTTAAGAATGATCAAAAAAGTCATCTCCGGTTACACAAATAGAGGTCTCGATAATGACGATTTATACCAAGAATCAGTTTTCGTCGTTCATCGATGCCTCAAAAGTTTCAACGCTGAAAAAGGCCATTTTGGCTATTACCTTTCACGATCATTAAATTTTGCTTTTAGAAGAATGATTGCCAATCAAGTTCCCATTATTAGAATGACCGAAAGAGTCTTTTTGGAAATAAAAAGAGAGATCGAAAAGTCTCTTCAGTCTGATAATCAAAGTCAAATCACTGCCGACTCTATCCCCACCGCCATTGATCCAGAAAGTTTTGCTTTTGCACTCAGGCAAGTACTCAGCGGAAAAAAGGGTACATACATCACTCATCTTGATCAACCGGAGGGGGATGGTGAAGTCTATGATCTTAAAACTCCAACTTCACCGGAGGATGAATACATAGAGGAATTGGATCAAACTAGAATTCAAAACTTTGTTCGCGAGGCTATTACAGACCCATTTATTTTGAGTAGAAGGGAACGCATTGTTCTTGACCTTTACTATTTCCAAGGTTTAAATCAAAAGCAAGTCGCCGCCAGACTAGCAAAAAAAGGATTTAAAAAGTATACAGGTCAAAACATTTCTCTCATACTAGCCTCAGCACGAAGAAAGCTCAGAGAGAAACTCCCGGATCTCCAAGACCTTCTTTAGATTGCATTTTTAAAATTACAAAACTATTATGAAAGCAATAAATTATTTAATTTTTTTCTATGTCTGGTATTTCCACTATGCACTCTGAAGTAAATCAACTTCCAGCCCTTACAGAAGAGCAGTTATTACTCGAAGCCGGTGTTACCGAAACCGCCATTAATCTCATCGGTGGCCAAATGAATGCACAAGCCAGAGCAGCATTAGCATATCGCATTAACGGTGATCAACATGCTCCAACCGGCGTAGAAGATTTTGATTTAACTGTCACTGATGGCGAAAAAAGCAGCCGACTTGCTCTCGGTCCAGATACGCTGAGAATTCCCGGCAGCGAAAAAGTAGCTAGACTGTACGAAGAAGCCACTCAAGCAATCTCTGAAGCAGTCCGACGCAGGTTAAATGGCTCCCTAGTCGAATAGTTCTAGCTAAAAGTAAAGGCAAAAACCTCTACATTTCCATCTAGAAATTCCAACTCAAGCAGGCGGCTCTCGTAGCCGTCTTGTTTGATTAAACGATAGAGCCTGTCTTTATCGATATTCACCACACCATCTACCACATCTTCTCCCGCTTCAATCTCGCCCACAACCTCGCCGTCCAAATAAACCCTCACTCGCGCCTCCACCGACTCATCAGCCCGCCTCATCACCAAAAAAACCTCCTGCGCCACAAAATCCATCACCAACTTACTCCCAGCCTCCGGCGCTGAAAACTCATCCCGACTAGTCCACTCTCCCTCAAAAGCAAACTCATCCTCCGCCAGCTCCTCAGGCACACTATAACTGGCCAATTCATCCTCACTAATCCCTTCCGGCGATACAAAATTGTCTATCCGCCCATAACCGACATAGGTCTCAGACGTTCGTGGTCTACTATCATACACAGGCACCTCCACCATCTCGTCTTCGATCTTGGGCCCATCCTCCTCTAACAGTTCCCGGATCAGCTCTTCCGACTCCTCGTATTCACCCTCACCAAAATGCGTCCACCGTAAACACCCTTTCTTATCGACAAAATACTTCGCCGGCCAATACCGATTGTTATAACGTCTCCAAATCGTATAGTCATTGTCCTGTACTATTGGGTACTCTAACTCAAAATCCGTCACCGCCTCTTGGAGATTTTCCAGACTCTTTTCAAACTCAAACTCCGGCGTATGTACGCCCAAAATCACCAGCCCGTCATCTGCATAGCTCTCATGCCAAGCCCGCAAATGGGGGAGGGTTCTTATACAATTGATACACGAATATGTCCAAAAATCCACAACCACTACTTTGCCACGGAGTTCCTCTAGAGCTAGTGGCTCGCTATTGATCCACTCCTGACCACCTTCAATCCCTCGCGCCACACCCATAGTATCCTCACAAACCCCACCGTCCTCACTCTCACTCCCCTGCAAAACACCCCCCGTGGTCCTTTCTTCTTCCTCTCTCAACATGTCCAAACGATCTTTAACCACATCTAATTCTTCAATCTGCGTCAAACCGGTACCATATTGTGGGAATTTTTCCAAAATATAAGCCTGAAACTTCCTGTCGATATTAAAATGAATTCCAATCGCCAATAAAATCAAAAGTACCCCAAAAAATTTCTGAATCTTCTCTGTATTTTTTAATAGGAAAGGCACTTTTTGTAGTAGCTGCCTCCCACCATAAATGATCGCCATCATCGGTAGAGCAGTACCCAAAGAATAGGCCAGAGTAATCAAAATTGCTTCAAAAGTTACTTCCGCGGTCGCCGCAAGCGTAATCACACTCGCCAAGATCGGCCCCGCGCAGGGAGTCCAAATCAACCCCAAACTCAAACCAACCAAAACACCACCACTAAAACCGGTATTCTCCGCCCCAGCGCGCGGGGCCTTATTTGCAATCTTACTAGTAACTTTCTCCCAAGCCTGACTAAGCTTCGGCACTAAAATCGTCAAACCGAAAATAAAAATCACCGCCACCGCAAAACTCCTCAAGAAATCCGGATCCACATCATAGGCCCTCACCAAACTGGTCAACGCCAATGTAAAAAAAGTAAAACTAGCCACAAATCCCACTATCACACCAAAAGGCCGTTTCTTACCTCCAGTCAAAGAAGAAGAAAGCACAATAGGCAATATCGGCAAAATACAAGGCGACAATATCGTCACAATCCCTGCTAAAAACGAAAAGAATAAGAGTACAATCATGTCTTACATCATACTCCCTTTTTCACCACCGTCAAATATTTGCCCTCCATCGGATAGAACCCTCTCAATAAATATCTCCTTGCCCCCACCCGCAAATCAATATCCTCAGCACTCTCCAGGTCTAAACGAAAGCGTTTACCAGACCTCGCCCCCGGGCCAAGATCCACTTCAATACTAATCGCCGCAGCCATGTACGGTTCCAGCATAAACTGAAACTGGCCAAAATCTACATATTCTCCTTTAATTTCCGCCTCTACCAAAGTTTCTCCCTCTGCAACCAATCTCGCCCCCAGTAAATTTTTCGCATCCAAACCCGCTAACTTTAATTTTAAACTCTTCAGTTCGATCGCTTTATCATGAGCCTTTAGCTGTAGCTCCATCATCTCTTTTCCCTTTTCTCCGGCAAATACAAAGGCCTCAGCCGGTTTATTGTCAAAATCAACATTTACCAAGCCATAATTCTTTTTACCATCGATAAACTCTTTTTCCGTCTCCGGAGCAAACAAATCCGTCGGTACTTCTTTTTCCATCGCCTTCAAACCCGCGTCCAAATCCCAATTCATCGTCTGAAAAACATCAGCATAATAGTGTTTGCCCAGATCAGTCTGCCCAAAAACCACCATCCCTCCAACAATCATCGTAAATACAAAATAACCGGTCACAATTTTCTTAGCGGTAAGCATTTGCCAAAAAGTTTAAGAAATAAAGATTAGCCCCTTCCTCCGGCATAAATTCCACTCCCAGATTGTCCAAATCCACTCTGCCGGCCAGAGCTCTTAAATATAAGTAGTTTTCACTTTCCTCATCCACATCTTCAAAGCTGATTTCCTTTACTTCAGCCAAATTCACATCAAAAATCTCACTCGCGAGCTTC
>CAYMGN010000103.1:0-3098 GCA_964389995.1 uncultured Candidatus Peribacteria bacterium
CCAAAAAACTAAAAAAAATTCTCAATTCACCACAATTCAAAGCAACCTTTGGCAGCATGGAAGGCGAAACCCTCAAAACCTCCCCCCGCGACTACCCCAAAGATCACCCGGAAATCGCCCTCCTCAAACACAAAAGCTTCCTCGCCAGCCACCCAGTCCCAAACAGCACCGCCACCTCCGACAAATTCCTCAAGGAAGCCGTCCAGGTCTTTAAGGTGCTCAAGCCTTTTGATGATTTTTTGAATAGTTAGGAGCTACTCATCCCCGCAAAGCCAAATCTCGCAAATAGCTAGAAACCGAAGAATAACCTTTTTCTACAGCCATTTTTTCAATATTCTTTTTCCGCAAGAATCAAATTTGGCAAATCATTTAACAAAGCTGGTACGTCTTCATTCAGAAATTCCTGGTCCAAATTTGCAGATTTACAAACAACATGCGTAGTCTCCTTTGATGCTGGAACTAAGGTATAATTGTACCTCTTATTACCCAAAAGCACAAAATGATTAACAATTTTTTGATTTTTAGCAGACATTTTAGAAATAATTAACGTGTTGCTACTTCCTACTCCTTCACCATAAAGAAAACACTGCTCTCTAAGTCCTTTTCCTCAACTTGACGTGGATTATTCCAGTAGTATTCAAATGGCACACCTTTTTGTTTGATCTTTTTGGCCTGCAAGTACATCATCCCCATTGACCAGGCATTGCCGATGAAATCAAAAGAGCCTTTGTGCTTGATTTCAAGGGCTTTACCACTTGGGATTTCGCCAGTCTCAAATTGATCACCCAACTCCACACCATCCAAGTCCTCAGTGGACATCGCAGCTATACAGGTCATTTCGCCAGTCTTAATATTCATTTTTGGATAGAGCGTCACCCAGTGTTTTGCTTTTTTGCCCTCTTTTTTGAGCAACTCTACTAACTGATCAAAAGCGTCCTGCATCCCGGTAGAAATATCCGCCATTGTCAGCGTCTTTTTGATCCCCACATACTTAAACCCGTCAAAATCCCTGATCCCTTCATTGGTAGTTGTAGCTTCAACCTTGCCGTCTTCCGCCATCGCCTTCAACATCTTCAAACCACGATCAAAATCCATCCCCACCCAGGCCTTCATCTTTGGGATCATGAAGAATAAAAACCAAGGCATACTCGAATTCATGATCCAAGTGACCTCACTCCCTTCCCCGGACTTCTTCACTTCAAAACGACTAGTCGACTGAGACTTCCATGGCTTAATAAAGCGCAAATCATAATCAATAGCCTCATCACTAGCCGCCGTCACCACTTGCTCACCAGTACCGATAAACTCTCCTTCCCAAGTCATCTTGTGCCCCTTTTTACCCTTCTCACCTTCGACTTCAGACTTATGACCCGGCTCCACAATCGACCAGGGCGACCAATTCCGCCAACGCCCAAAATCCTCAATCAATTCCCACACTTTATCAGCATCAGCATCGACTTTGATGCTCTTTTTTACTTGGTATTTCATATGATTTATTAGTTTTTTTCAGTATAGCAAAAATTTGTTTTTGACAAAGCAAATCAACCCACTAAAATACCCCCGTCAAAACCCGGCCATGAGCTCAAGCTTTCACCCAGAAACGCTTAGACTCTGCCCTTTCACAGAGAGAGAAGAAAATGACCCTGCACCCCATCGTCAATCTCAGCTTCAACACCATCATCCGACTCGACGACGCTGCTCTAAAAAATCTTCTACAAGGTCTCGCACACATCTCCATCCTCGAGACTGGAACTGAGGACGAAAAAACACGGTTAGAACAGATAGCCAACGAGCTTGGACTCCCGATCCGACACCCCCAAATCGACGAGTCGGAAATTGTCCGAAAAAGTCTAGAAATATTCCTGCTCATTACTGGGCAAAAAATCGATCAATTCGGTCAGTTTATCTCTAGCATCAGCTTCAATAATCTCGCTGAGGAAATCAAAATCTATGCAGCCAGGCAAAATCCGCTCGAAAGATATCATATCAATATGGGTCACCCTCCTCAAGCTTTAATCGACAGCTTCATCAACAAAATAGTAAAAACCAGACCCAGAATCGGTAAACGCCTCTACGAAATAGCTAACTATCTCTATCAAAAACATCAGATAAAAACTAACATGGAGGTCCTGGTTATAGCATTACTGTCAAATGCAGTCCGAGGCCTGTTCTATCACCACTTGGGCCTCCCCCGCGAGGCTCAATCCAGCATCCGTCAACAGGCGGTCCATATCTTCACCGCCTGATTTTTCTCTCTCAAGTTGCTGAGCGGACAACGTTAAAAACCGCTCAATCCAAACTGCCAATACTTTCTTGCATATAATCGGCAACTATCTGGATAATCCCCTTAATCGTCTCATTACAATCCTTAAATTTTATCGCATCAAAAACTTCACTGCCATACTTCCTGATCAAATCACTGATCAAAGCATGGACAAATGATTGAGTTGCCCCTTCTACCTTTTCAAAATCAATAACAATTTTTTTACCTTTTTCTAAAGCAGGAATCAATTTTTTAATTCTAATTTCCCTTGCAATGTCTTTATTCTCGGCAAAATCGCCAGTTTTTTTGTAAATACTTACCTTAATCATATAAATTGTGGTTTTTTATATTTTGCTTTTTTTCTTTCTTTAATCGCATCACGATAAGTTTCATTGATAGACTTCAATAGGTCAGAAAAAGCCTCAGTGGTATCTAAATTCATATCAATTCCTACCACCGTGCCCTGCCAATAAGGCAAATTATCTTTCGTAGAATGCCTGTCATCAAAAGGATCAGCATTTAAACTGATTCGTTCCTTGCTCCTCTTTAAAAGTTTATACATCGCATCACCACTATAGATCACAAAAAAGTCTTTATTGACACTGGCAATCGACTTAGTAAAAAATAGACCCGCTCCAGCATTATACTCAGTCCCACCTTCACGCTCAGTAGTACCGGTAATGCCGGGAGTCAAAGCCAATCTAATCGCATCCAAGTCATTTTTTGGATTATGAGAATTATTAATCGTCTGCCAAATCCCCACTCCAGTATCAGCAATCCCAATTCGAATTGTATTTTTGCGAGAATAATACTGGGCGGAAACTATCGCACCATT
>CAYMGN010000103.1:3108-4490 GCA_964389995.1 uncultured Candidatus Peribacteria bacterium
GCTAAAGAATGCTCAATCACATTACGAATTAATTCACTTAAAATATACCTCAAAGGTTCAGCATGTAAGGGGTCTAAATGCAACAGTGGAGTAACCTCCTTAATAAACTTACTTAACTCTTTTGCACTCTTTATTTGAGTCAGCGGAACAAATCTACCAGCTGCTTCATGTTTATTAATCTCAATACCAGACTCTATTCCCAAAAAATCAAAAAGCCCCATTCGCTCTAAATAATGTTTTGATTTAGCAGTTAACTCATCACATTTTACCTTTTCAGGCGGTAAATCCCATCCCAAAGCCGCAATCATCGACAATACCATCGGATGCACTGAAATCCACCGCTTGTTACTAGTAATAACCAGTTCATCTCTTTTTCTTGGGTCGAAACCTTGTAAAAAAGGATCAATATTTCCTAAGAAAGCACTATTTGGTAAATGAATTTTCACAACAACGACTTGATTACAACTATATTTTACCGGGAATCGACCAAAACAGTCAACACCCGGAAATCCCGGGCATTCTATCAAAACTCTAATTCCCGGGAAGCAACTCTAATCTTCTATCAAAGTAAATCTAGATTCCTCCAATTCGGCCTTCTAGAAATCTCTACTCCATACCCAAATACTCCAAAACCTTCTCAGCCAAAGCATCAGTAGTCACACTCGACTTATCGATATATTCCGCGGCCCCCAATTCCAGCGCCTTTTTGCCACCGGAATCCATCGACATGTTAGAAAAAATCACTACCGGAATTTCCTTGTAATGATCATCGGCTTTTACTTTCTTTAAAAATTCGATTCCATTTATTTTTGGCAACCAAAGATCTAGCAAAATCAAATCCGGTTTGAAATCAGCCAGTTTTTCCCAAGCCAACTCGCCATCAGTAGCAATCTCTAAATCCACTGGTTTTTCTTTCAAAAAAATCTCCAACACCTTCACCAAAGGCTTTTCGTCCTCGACGATTAATAGTTTTTTATTGCTCATTTTTTTCAAAGTTTTTAATTTCTGCAACAATTGTCTCCAAGGGCACTTCCGATTTGATAAAAGTCTTTATCACATTTGCGCCCTCGGTACCACTGGCGATTTCTTCCATATTTTTAGACACAGTGGCCACAATTATCGGTATTTTAGCATATTCCGGCATCTTTTTAAGCCTTTCCAAAAATTCCAAACCATCCATATTGGGCAAATACAAATCCAACCAAATCAAATCCGGATGCTCGTTTAAGGACTTCAGCGCCTCAATCCCATCCATCGCACTCACCACCACAAACCCCTCATCAGTCAAAACATTGACTATTGTCTTTGACAAATGCGGACTGTCCTCTACTAACAAAATTTTTTTCACTGACATCGACTTTTGATTAGGCTAATGATTTTTC
>CAYMGN010000104.1:0-4476 GCA_964389995.1 uncultured Candidatus Peribacteria bacterium
TCGCCGCCAAGCCGGAACCAGCCACCATTTCTTCCAACTGCTGCTCCATCTCCTCACTGCCGGTTAATGGCACCGCCGCCTCAATACAGAGGATCCGCACCGCCAACCCCGGCCCCGGAAAAGGATGTCTCTTTACCATTTTCGGATCGAGCCCCAGTTTTTCACCGACCATTCGCACTTCGTCCTTATAGAGATCGGCAATTGGCTCGATTACTTTTCCTTCATCAATCAGTTTTTGTATCCTTTCCACTCTGTTGTGATGGGTTTTTATTGTGTGTGCGTGCTTTGTGCCACCGGTTTCAATCGTATCGGGGTAAATCGTCCCTTGTCCCAGCATCCATTCCGCCGGATTGAGCCCTAATTCTTCCACTAATTTTGCCTGGATATCAATAAAAAGATCTCCAATAATTTTGCGCTTGGCCTCCGGTTCATACACTCCTTTTAAAGATTCAAAATACTCCCGGGACGCATCATAGACATGGAGATTACTGATCCCCATCTTCCGCAGGGAGTTTTCTACTTCATCTCTTTCATTGAGACGCATAAAACCGGTATCTACAAACAAACCATAAACTCTCTCCTGCCCAAGAGCCTTATCCAGCAGGGCAAAAGCCACAGTGCTATCTACTCCACCACTAACCATCAAAAAGGCCTTCTGCTCACCAACTTTTTCCTTAATTTCCGCTAAAATCTCCTCGATGTAATTGTCCATACTCCAGTCTCGCTTGCATTCAGTCAGCTCCACAAAATTTCGCAAAATCATCATTCCATGAGGCGTATGAGTAACCTCCGGATGAAACTGTAGGGAATAGAGCTTTTTCTCTTTATTCATCATCGCCGCAATCTCACAGTCTTCACTGGAAGCCACTACCTCAAATCCCTCCGGAACCTCTACCACTTGATCAAAATGACTCATCCATACTTTTTCGGTCTCCTCTAGCCCATCAAAAATACCCTGATGATTTTTGATCTTAATCACCGCTGGGCCGTATTCACGCACATGACCGGGCTCAACCTTACCACCAAGCTTATCAGCCAATTCCTGATGACCATAACAAATCCCCAAAATCGGCAAACCAAGCTCAAAAATCCCTGGATCTACTTTTGGACTCTTGGGATCTTTTACACTCGCCGGCCCCCCGGAAAAAATAAAAGCCTTATAATCCAAAAGCTCACTTACCGGTGTCTCCGCATCCACTATCTCACTGTATACCCCAATCCGCCTAATCCGATTAGCCAGGAGGTGCGCATACTGACCGCCAAAATCCAAAATTGCTATTTTATCCATATTGTAGATAAATTATTTTTTCGCTTTCTTTAGCTTTTTCTTCGCCTTTTCCATTACTTTTTCTTCCTTACGACGGATTTCATCAGACGGCCTCAGTAGTGGGAATAAAACCGTATCTTTGGGGTTATCCTGTCTAGTCAAAAGCGTCACCAATCTATCGATCCCCATCCCCAGACCTGACATACAGGGCATCCCATGCTCCATCGCAATTAAAAATTCTTCATTGACCATCATCGCTTCATCATCACCTTTAGCCCGCGCTTCCACTTGTTTGATAAATCTTTCTCTTTGATCCAAAGGATCCACCAACTCACTGTAGGCATTTACTATCTCCCAAGTATTGACCAATACTTGAAAAGTATCACAAAGCCTCGGATCCTCATCATTGACCCGTGCAAGCGGTTTCGTGCTCAAGGGATGCTTCACTACGAAACAAGGTTGAATCAGTTTTGGTCGGGAAACTTTTTTGTATAAATGATCCACCAGATTGCCATAACCCATTTTTTCTCCATCCTCTATCTCAATCCCCTTTTCCTTGATTTCCTCCCATAGTGGCTCCGCTTCTTCATATTTCATCACATCAATCCCACAATCATCTTTGATCAACTGAGTAAATTCCTTCCGGGGCCAAGGCGTTTTAAAATCAATTTCCACTTCATTACCATCACGATCATTCATTTTTACCTTCGTGGTGCCCAATAACTTATCCAAAAGATACCCAAACATCCTCTCCGTAAACTTCATATTGTCCTCATAGTCCCAGTAAGCGCCATAGTGCTCCACCATCGTAAATTCCTGCAAATGGCTGGGGTCAATCCCTTCATTACGGAAGCAACGACCGATTTCAAATACCTTTTCAAAACCGCCGGCCACCGCCATCTTATGCCAGACCTCCCCACAAGCAATCCGCAAATAGAGCTCAATATCCAAAGCATTGTGATGAGTAACAAATGGCTTAGCAGTAGTACCGGAAGCCACATTTTCCAACATCGGACTTTCGATTTCCATAAATCCTTCCTGCCAATAAAACTCTCTCAGCGCCTTGATTAAATTACTACGAAAAATAAATCTTTCTCGACTTTCTTCATTCATCACCGTATCGAGATAGCGCTGACGATAGAGGTTTTCTTGCCCTTGCAGTCCATGCCATTTTTCCGGCAATGGCCGCAAAGCCTTTGAGAGCAGCTCAAATTGATACACCATCAAAGTGATTTCCCCATGCCTAGTCCGAAATAATTCTCCCTCCACTCCGACAAAATCAGCCCGATCAAATTTCTTTAAACGCTTGTACTCATCCTTGCCCAGCAGATCTTGCATAAAGCAAATCTGGATTTTGCCTTCCTGATCCTGCAAATGACCAAAACTAATCTTTCCATGTGAACGAAAGGACATCATTCGACCGCAAAGTTTGATCGGATCTTCAATTCTTTTTTCCATTATCGCATCCACCTCCCTCAAATCGGCTTTTTCTCCTTTTTCAAGTGCTTTTTTGCTCGTGTGCGTCCTCTGATATCTTCCCTTAAAAACCGTCTCACCACCTTCTCTCAAAGTCTTTAACTTTTGTAAACGATCGTGATACTCCGCAGGCACGTGTGACATGAATGAAATTTAGAATGCAAAATTAACTTTCAGCCCAATACTAATACATCTCTACATTGTTGGCAAACCTTGAAACTTACTGGTCTTTTCAATATCCGTAAATCTAAGCTGAGCTTTGTTGAAGGCTAATTCCACATGACCAATCGGACCGTTACGATGCTTACGGATATAGACGTCAGTAATCCCTTTCTTATCAGTATCTTCTTCGTAATAATCTTCACGATAAAGCATCATTACCACATCCGCATCCTGCTCGATCGCACCCGACTCCCGCAGATCCGAGAGCTGAGGTATCTTCGTCGGCCGCATTTCCACCGCCCGTGATAGCTGAGAGAGGGCAATAATCGGAATCGAAAGTTCCCGTGCCAGCGCTTTTAACGAACGTGAAATCTCCGAAATCTCCTGCACCCGGTTATTTAGACTACTCCCACCCTTACCGGAAGTCATCAATTGCAAATAGTCAATCACCATCAAATCGAGGTTGTTTTCCATCTTTAAACGTCTTGCCTTAGCTTTTAACTCCGCAATCGAATTACCGAGCGAATCATCAATAAAAATATTCATATAATTCATTTTGTCCATCACCTTACCAATCCGAGCAAAATCCTCATCCGCCAATTGACCGGTACGCATCTTCCAAGAATCCACTCCCAGCAAACTACAAAACATCCGCTCAACTAACTGCTCCTTGGACATTTCCAGCGAAATAATCGCCACTGTTTTCTTATTTTCCGCGGCGTTTTGAGCCATATTTAGCGCCAAAGCTGTCTTACCCATCGAGGGCCGCGCCGCCAAAATCACCAGATCAGAGGGATGAAAACCGGACAAAATTCGATCCAAACAGCTAAATCCGGTCGAAAGCCCGGCATACTTGTCCTTAGCATCCGGATCATGCAGATCAGAAATTTTTTCGTAAGTTGTGCTCAAAACATCCTTGATATGCACAAATCTATCCTTCATAAAGGTTTGCGAAACACTAAAAAGTGTCTGCTCAGAAAGGTCAATCAAGCTCTCTATTTCCTCATCCTCCTTAAATCCATAGCCCTTAATCGTATCCCCGGCAATCACCAATTTCCGCAAAACCGCTTTTTCTTTGACAATCGTGCCATACTGAAAAATATGACTAGCCGTCGGCACTTCTGCTGCGAGATTAGAGAGGTAACTGGCACCACCAATCTGCTTCAATTGATCCCGCTCATCCAAAATATTCGTCAAAGTAACCAAATCAATTGGCGAACGCTTGTCATAGAGATCCAAAATCGCCTGATAGATCATCTTATGAGCATCATGATAAAAATCCTCAGCCAATAAAAAGTCCGAAACCTTAATAATAGCGTCCTTGTCGATCAGCATCGAACCCAAGGCCGACTTTTCCGCTTCCAAACTATGAGGTGGAACAAAATTTCCCCTTTCCGCCATAAATCAATCACATCAAATCATAGGACTTAGATACTAAAACATCCCCCCCAAAATTAAAAGCATTTTTCACAATTTCTTCAGAAATAATTTAAGAAAACTTTAAATATTCTTTAACTGAAGGGCATATGATTGGACTATACAAAAAAACAGCGATGGATAAGCAAAAAACC
>CAYMGN010000105.1:0-4404 GCA_964389995.1 uncultured Candidatus Peribacteria bacterium
TGATATGGTTGATGAAGGGCTTTTGACTAAGGAAGAAGCGCTTTTGAAAATTGATCCCAATCAGTTAAATCAAATGCTACATCCGCATATTAAGAAAAATGTGGATAGAGAAGTGATTGCTAAGGGGTTGCCGGCATCTCCAGGAGCCGCCGCAGGTAAGATTGTATTTACCAGTGAGAGAGCGGTGGAAATGGCTCAGGATCACAATGAAAAAGTTATTTTGGTTAGAAAAGAAACCAGTCCGGAAGATATCTCCGGGATGCACAGTGCAGAGGGGATTTTGACTGCGCGAGGTGGGATGACTAGTCATGCAGCGGTTGTCGCGCGTGGGATGGGTAAATGCTGCGTGGTTGGTTGTACGGATATTATGGTTAACGTGAGCGCGAAAAAATTGATTATCGGTGATTTGGTTTTAAATGAAGGAGATGTGATTACTCTTGATGGCAATAATGGTCAGGTAATGTTAGGTGAATTAGAAATGCAGAGACCGGATTTGACCGGAAATTTTAAGAGAATTATGGATTGGTCGGATGAGTTTCGGACTTTGATGGTGAGGACAAATGCTGATAATGCTGGGGATGCGGAAGTGGCTGTCAGATTTGGGGCTGAGGGCATTGGACTGTGTCGGACTGAACATATGTTCTTTGATGATGAAAGAATCCCTTTGGTACAACAAACTATTTTGGCTAAGAACTCTGAAGAAAGAGTTTCACCTTTAAAGAAGTTGAAAGAATTTCAGAAAGGCGATTTTGTGGAGATTTTCAAAACTTTAAAGGGGAAGCCAGTAACGGTAAGATTGCTCGATCCGCCTTTACATGAATTCCTACCTCATAAAGAAGATCAAATCGAAAAATTGGCCCGTGATCTGAAAGTGGATGCAGAAGAATTGAAGTCAGTTGTGGACAATCTAGATGAAGTTAATCCAATGCTGGGGCATCGTGGATGTCGCTTAGGGATTACCTTTCCAGATATTTACAAGATGCAGGTGCAGGCGATTACTGAGGCGGCGATAGAAGTCTCTAGTGCTGAAAATAAAGTAAAAGTAGAAATTGAAATCCCTCTCGTGGGTAACGTGGAAGAATTCAAACATCTGCGTCATTTAGTGCAAAACACCGTACTGGAATACGATAAAGAAATTAATTTTGAGTATCATATCGGGACGATGATCGAAATCCCTCGTGCTTGTCTGACTGCTGATAGTATTGCTGAAGTTGCCGATTTCTTTTCTTTTGGAACCAATGATCTGACGCAAATGACTTATGGTTTTTCTCGTGACGATATCGGTAAATTTATTCCGGCTTATCTCGATAAGGGCATTATGGAGCGAGATCCGATGGCAGGGATTGATCAAGAAGGTGTTGGCCGCTTGATGAGTATCTGTATTGAATTGGCACGTAAGGTAAAACCGGAAATGGAGATCGGCATCTGTGGTGAACAAGGAGGAGACCCAGAATCAATCGAATTTTGTCATCAGATTGGTTTGACCTATGTCAGTTGTAGTCCTTACAGAGTGCCGATTGCACGTTTGGCTGCGGCTCAGGCTGCGATCAAAGATAGAGCAGGAAATTAAAGTCTAGAGTTCGCCCCAATGGAGTTTTTTGCGGAGCATGCGATAGTACTTGTTTTGGGTGCGGATGAGGTAAATATTGCGGGAGCTGCGGCGGAATTTGATTTTGTCCCCATAGTGAAGTACTTTCATGTCTTGACCGTCGATGGTGAGGCCGATGATAGCGGCTTTATCTCTTCTTTCGGTGATGATGGTGGCGGTGAGCTGCTTGTTGTCTGGCATGACGATGGGGCGCATGGAGAGAGAGCTGGGGCAGATGGGGGTGACGGTGATACTTTGGAGAGAAGGATGGACGATAGGGCCGCCAGCAGATAATGAGTGGGCGGTGGATCCAGTGGGAGTAGCTACGATCATCCCGTCGGCTTTGATATTGACGACTTTGCGGCCGTCAACTTCCAGATCCATTTCGATCAAACGGGCAAAGGCTCCTTGGTTGATTACAGCATCGTTGAGAGCAAGGAAGGTGTCTAATTTGTTGCCTTGGCGATAGAGAGTGACTCGGAGTAGTGCACGCTTATCTAGGTTGTATTTCCCCTTAAAAACTTTGTCGAGGACTTTGTAAAGACGATCGGGCTTGCATTCTGTGAGGAAACCGAGAGTGCCCATATTGACTCCGAGGATGAGAGTGGGCTTTTTGGGCATGCGGCGGGCTGTTTTGAGGATGGTGCCGTCGCCACCGAGGATGATGGCCATGTCCACCTTATTAAGGATGGCATACTTTTTATAACCTTTGCTTTCGGGAAAGATTTTACAGGCGTTGTTATCAAAAAAAACTTTTTTCTTTTTTCTTTCGAGGAAAGCCACTAATTCTTTTATCTTTTCGGCGCGATTACTGAGATTGCGCTTAGTGATGATGCCGATTGTTTCGATCTTTTTGTGCTTCTTCATACTTAAATCTTATTGAAAACTGCCTCCAACTGTCTAGCGGATTTTTTCCAGGAGAAGTTTTTGGCTTGTTTTAGACCCTTTTCCTTTAGTTCCGTTGCTAGTTTTTTATCTGCAATTATTTTTTTCATCGCTTTGAAGATACTTTGGGGATCTTGAGGGTCGATCATGAGGGCGGCATTGCCGACTACTTCAGGGATGGAAGAATTATCACTGGCAATAACGGGGCAGCCGGCTTGCATTGCTTCGAGAGGTGGGAGGCCAAAACCTTCGTAAATAGAGGGGAAAACGAGGGCACGAGCGAGATTGTAGAGCTGATGGAGCTCGGCAGAACGGACGTAAGAGAGAAAATGAACACGATCCTGGAGCTGAAGAGCATCGACAAGGTCAAAGATTTCTTGATGATTCCAGCCTTTTTTGCCGACAATGACGAGATGGATCTGACGATATTCGCGTTGGAGGATATTGAAGGCCTTGAGGAGAGTGGAATAATTTTTGCGGGGGATGAGGGTGCCGACAGCGAGGAAAAAATGATGAGGGAGGTTGGCTTTTTGGGCAAAGTTGGATAGCTTTTCTCGATCGTCGATGGGCGTGAAATGATTGCTGCTAGCGCAAGGGATGACGGTGAGTTTGTTTTCGCTAGCGGGGAAATGTTGGAGGAGGTCTTTTTTGGTGGAGCGGGAAACTGGACAGAGATGATCGACTTTTTTTACGAGGAATTTTAAGAGGAGCTTTTCGATTAGTACGGCTTTGCGGTTGTGGCCCTTGGGAAATAGAATGGCTACTAAATCGTGGATGGTGACTACTTTTTTGATGGAAGAAGGTAAGAGCAGAGGTGTGATGTAGCTTGTGGGAGAGAAGTAAGTATTAATACGCAATTTTTTACATTCTTTAGCAACAGCAAAGTGCCAGAGGATTGAAGGCTTATTTATGACGACTTCAGTAGCATTTGGGTAATCGGTAAAATTGTGATCGCGCTGATTGGTAAAGAGGTAGTATTGGTTTTGATGATCGATTTCCAGGAGATTTTTGACCATATTGTAGGTGTACCATCCTTTGCCGGCTTTGTCCCCTTGTGCGGTGCGGATGTCGATAGCGATTTTCATAATTAAGGCATTAGTTTTGCTTGTCTTTAGCTTTGAGGCTAAATATAATTTGGGTATGCGTAGACCCTCTTCATTCACAGAAAGATTACAGGAGTTTCCCTTTGCCAAAAAGATGATTTGGTTAGGAACGGCTTTGATTTTAGTGGGAATGATCTTTCCTTGGTATAAGGATCTGGATAAATTTGAGGTGGGTGATACCTTTATTGGGGTGAATGGGCCGCTTTATTTGGCTGGAGTGATTATGACGATAGTGACGGGGGTGAGTTTTGGCGTGCTCTTCTCGGAATTTAGGAAGAATACGGCGGTAAAATTACCGGTGCGGGATTCTTATTTTCATCTGGCGACGGCGGGGCTTTCGGCTTTGCTCTTTGTTTTGGTTAATTCCGTTTATTTTCATTCTAAATTTGGCACTTATCTAACGGAAAAAATGCGGGGGATTGGGATGTTTATGGCTTTTGCCGGTATTGCTTTGATGTTTTTGGGAGGATTGTGGTTGATGCGGACGGAAAAGAAAAAATTAGTGAGTGTGCATTCGAAGCATTTAGCCGATATTGATGCGGATTTTGCTCATGATAGACGTGGTGAAATGAAGAAAATTAGGGAAGAACAGAAAGAAGAAGTGCCGATGGTGCAGACAATTGTGGAGGAAGTTCCACCGCCAAGACAAGGGCAAACTCCGCGTTTAAAAATAGAGCAAGAAAATCGCTTAACTGTACAAGATAAAATCAACACTCGATCTTCTTCTTCTTCTTCTGTCATTAGAAATCGCACTTATGGATTATTCTCATCTTTAAAAAACTAACAGATCTTTCACTTATACTGCTTCTCTGGAATTGTCTACCACTG
>CAYMGN010000106.1:0-4301 GCA_964389995.1 uncultured Candidatus Peribacteria bacterium
GTACTTCTCATCCGGCCCCTTTAGGACCAGGGTATTGGTGATGTAATACAACGCCGGAGTAAATAGCCTCCGGACCAGAGGGCTGTATCCAGGAGGGAAGGGGACGTTTTCTATCGCTTCGGGGGGAATTACTCCCTCTTGAGTATACCCACGCTTTAAGAGACCGATGCAGCCTTTGAGCAAGCCAACAGGTCTTTTGTTTGAGAGCATAAAATTCAAGAAGCTTACATACAAAGCCCTTTTGTATCTTCGATCACGCCCGATTTGAGCAAGCAGTTCATCTCCGGCTTGTTGATAAAGCATCAAGAAACTCCTCATAGGAACTAGATTGTAAATTTGATTGATATCATTATCTCCCATATTTAGAAGGCGAACCAAGGGCATTTCCCCTCCAGGAAATACCGTGTAGATAGCTGCCATGACCTCATCTGCTCCTTCGAGATCATGCGGGTAAAACTGATCGAAATGCTTGCCTCCTGCTTGACTTATGCGTTGCAAAATCGCATCCCAAATAACATCTCTGATAAGATCTTGCCTTATTTTAGCTTTTTCTACTTTGTCATTTACCTCTTCCTCATTGAACCCCATACCCCTGAGATGATCCGCATTAAAGGCTTCAATGATGGGATCAAAGATTGTGACTGATGGTTGCTGGACGGTCATGTTTTCTCCCTTGCCTGATTGTCAATTTCACCACTGCAGCACGCCGTGATGGATGCGGCAGTATAAGTGATTGTTGCGCTTTTAAAGTTAATATAGGTTGATTAAAGATGTCAAATACGCTTGATCAAGATTGAGATTTTTGCTTGAAGGTGAGAATATTGGGCCAGTAAAAAATTTTATGGGAGAAAAAGAATTAAAGCGGTGGGTTGATCAAGTGCTGGAAGAAATAGACATTGAGCAGTCATGGGAAAAAGCTTGGCGAAAATACAATAGCTCTACTGAGGTATGTGAGAGAAAAAAGGCGAGGGAACGGGATGAAGCAAAACTGGCTGATCCGGAAGTTAAGGCTTTAAGGGAAGAGTTGTTAAAAAAGCTTGGGGTTATTTTATGAAAGTACCCCATCGCCAATTGATTCGACGATGGGGGAAGGCACAGGTAGCAGACAATAGCTACATTTGAGGGCGAATTCACGCCCCTTGATTCACATCGACATGTTTCCACTGCCCCCTTTTTCTCGCTATCAACATGTAGGGCATGGGTATTTTTTTACACGCCTCTTCCAGGGGACGGTTAGTCTCGAAGGTAAATTGATTTGAGACATACTCAGACCTGCCTTCAGGAAGAGGGATGAGATCCAGCGTTAACTGCCGGATGCAGGGCCCGAGCGCGTAGCGGAATGCTTCCGCATGATGTGGCATAAGAGCCCGATATTCGATATCGTTTGGAGACAGGTCTCCATCAGGATCTCGATTAGCTTTTAGCAATCCAAGACTCCCCTTAAAAATACCCAATGGCCGTTGATAAGAGGCCATTAGGTTGAGGAAAGTTGCAAAGAGGACCCGCTTGAAACCGGGCTCTTGAGAGATTCTTTCGAGCACTGACCTCACAGCCATCTGGTATCTAAAGACGAACTGCTTCATTTCTGGCAGTTCATATAGCTGTATTACAGAAAGCTCTCCCAGGAACATTAGGTTCACAAGCGGGAGTACCGCTCCCTTCAAAAACACAGAGTACTGAGCAGCCATTACTTCATGGCGCCCCAAAACGGTGGGCGGAAAAATATCGTCGAAGTCTTGTTCTCGCTTTTTCCCGGTCAGAGAATAATCCCTTACCTCATCCCAGACCCTTTTTTTGCCGGATTCATCTTTCAACGGATCTCTCAAAGCCCTAGCAATTTCCTCTTCAGTGTATCCTAGATCAAGGAGGTGCTGAAGCGTTGATGGCTCAAAGATGGGTTCAAATACGGTAATATTGCTCTGTGGAGGTCTAACTAACATGTTCTTCTCCTGTGCCTAATTGTCAAAGTCACCACCGAAGCACGCCACTATGGGTGCGTCGATATCAGTGACGGATGCAGAGTAAAAATTAGTACAGACGGGGCGAATCTGTCAAACTTGCCACCAACGGTCTTGGGGCTTTTGGGTGAGGATGTTAAAGCGTTCACCGATCTTGGGAGTGACAATGGTGCTTTTTTGTTTTGCGGCGACTTTGAGGGCGCGTTCGATTGGTTCGGTCCAGCGGTGGAGGGCGAGAGTAAAGGCCGACCAATGGATGGGCATATAGACTTTGCCTTGGAGGTCTTTGTGAGCTTGGAGAGACTGCTCCGGTTTCATGTGGACATGCGGCCAAGCTTTATCATACTGGGCAAAATCCAACATTGTGAAGTCGAAAGGCCCGAACTTCTGACCAATCTTGCGAAAAACAGGGCTATAACCGGAATCTCCACCAAAAAAGATCTTGGCCTTTGGGCTGTGGACTACCCACGCGGCCCAAAGAGTCTTTTGGCGATCGGTGAGACTGCGGCCGGAAAAATGCTGACTGGGGACGGCAGTGATTTCCAGACTTTCGATTTTCTTACTTTGCCACCAGTCAAACTCGTGGATCTTGTGCTTGGGCACCCCCCAATGGCGGAGATGTGCACCAACACCCAAAGGAACCAAAAAGAGCTTAGTTTTGTCCTTGATTTTCCTGATGGTGGGATAGTGGAGGTGGTCGTAATGGTCATGAGAAATAATCACCATATCGAGAGGTGGGAGCTCTTCTGCCGCTGCCGGGAGATCATATTTAAAGCGCCTCACACCAAAAGGAAGGGGAGCAGCGTTACTGCCGAGGATGGGATCAAAAAGGATGTTTTTGCCCGCAGTCTGATAAAAAACCGTGGAATGCCCAAACCAAGTGAGAAAATTTTGATTTGTTTTTTGGTGGAGATCCGGCTTGATGCTGGGGATTTTTTTTCGCGGGCGTACGCCTTTGGATTTTATCCAGTCTCCCAACAGAGAAAGACTCTCTTGAAAGCCGAGAGTGAGGTCAACCGGTGGATCGTTTTCAAAATGTTTATCGAGATAGTTGGGGGATTTTTTGATTTTTTCCAGGTGCTTACCACGAGGGATTTTCCCGATCTGGGGCGCGAGATTTAAAAAGAGTATGGCCATAAAGACCACCGCAACAATGATGATGAGAATGACTTGAAGCATAGAACTTTTTAAACTGCCCTAGACCGGGAATATAAATCTTTTTTGACCTATTGTCAAACTCGGCTCTAGGCCATGTGCTCCTTGAGCATACCGGTGATTTCCTTGATGTGACTTTCTTTATCATCGATCATTTTTTTCCAGAAATTTTGGCAGGAGTCACAATTGTCTGAGTCCTCTTTGTAGTACTCTTTCATGCGCCAAAGACTTTTTTGTTCGATGATCAATTGATGCATCAAATTATAGAGATGATTGGAGTGCATAGGATGGGGTTAAAGTTTGTAGAAAAATTAATTGCCGCTGGTTTAGCGTCTGAGGGCGATTTCGGCAAGGGCATTGATCATTTGAGCATGAGTTTTGCCCTTTACGATCTTGTAGGCTCTTGTAAAATACCCCGTTCCAATCCCGGGCACAAGATTGGCCTCGAGAAAATGCGGTTTGCCTTGGTGGTCGAAGCGCATATCGATACGACCATAATCGCGGGCCCCGAGTGCTTTGAAGGATTTTTTGGCGAGGCGGGCCACTGTTGTGAAGATCTTTTTTTCTTTGATCGGTACTACTTTTTCGAGGTCGGCCTGTTTGTCCTTTTCGCTAAGGATGCGAGCGCCACGGGAGTTTTTTTGAGGGACGATTTCTACGGGTAGTGCTTCGAGCTTTTTTGTCTGTGGATTGCGCATCAAGCCGACGGTAAATTCACGGCCGGGAAGATACTTTTCTACTAAGACCGGTTTGTTAAATTGGCTATAGAGGGCAAAGACTTTTTCTTTGAATTGTTTGAAGTTTTTGACGATTGAGTTTTCGTCGATGCCGCGGCCTGCCCCTTCGTAATTTGGCTTGATAAAAAGGGGGAATTTGACTGGAAGTTGAAAGCGATTTTTAAACTGGCCGGGGACAGCAGTAAAATAATCGGCAGTGGCGATACGCTTTTTTTGGAGCATTTTTTTAGCCTGGCCTTTATTGACATCCATCATCAAGGCTTTGGTTTGAGAACCGGTGTGATTGATACCGTGCTTGTTCAAGATTTCCGAGAGCCAGAGTTTTTGGTCTTTTGATGAAGCCTGTTTCCCCTTATTAAACCCAAGGTATTTCACCCCGGAAAAAACAAGGTCGGGGCTTTTTTTGAGCAATTGATCGAGATCATGAGGCTTTTGGATCCTAGTGATGGAG
>CAYMGN010000107.1:0-4024 GCA_964389995.1 uncultured Candidatus Peribacteria bacterium
AAAAATAT
The DNA here is from genome assembly GCA_964389995.1 of uncultured Candidatus Peribacteria bacterium. GTDB lineage: Bacteria > Patescibacteriota > Gracilibacteria > UBA1369 > LOWO2-01-FULL-3 > CAYMGN01. Next base: position 9 of record CAYMGN010000107.1, read on the forward strand.
ATTACACGCAACTTTTATTAAAAACTGTCTTTATGAAAAGAGAAGAAAAGAAACAAATCATCAATAAACACGGTCGTCACGAAAAAGATACCGGCTCCCCAGAAGTACAAATCGCCGTTTTAACTGAACGTATCGCTAAGCTTACTGAGCATCTTAAAGATAATAAAGGTGATGATCATTCTCGACGTGGACTGTTAAAGATGGTTGGTAAAAGGCGCCGCCTTCTCGCGTACCTCAAAAATCACAATGCAGACGCTTACGACGATGTAGTAGAAACTAATCAACTTCGCGTCAGTAAAAAAGGTTCAAGCAAAGGTAAAAAGACAGAAAAAGCAGCTCCAGTTCCTAAGACCACCACCAAAGCTAAAAGCAAAAAAACTACTAAGGCCAAGTCAAAGTCCAAAACGACTGCAAAGTCTGAAACTAAGACTAAAGCTGCCAAGAAAACCACAAAGAAGAAAGCAGCAGCCTCTAAGTAGTATTGCTTAGATCCTTAAAACATTAATCAAATTCTTAAATAGGGGACAACCTCTTAAGTGACATACCCCAGTATCTTTATTACAAAGATGCCGAGGCCTGTTCCTTAAGTAAACCTCCCCAATTTAGGAATAATTATTATTCTTAAATTTCTTTTAACATACACATTTATGGAAATCATTGAAAAAACAATGGATCTTGCTGGTCGCGAATTTAAAATCAGCAATGGTCCGATGAAAAGTGCAGCTAATGGTTATGCTGTAGTATCTCTTGGCGAAACTGTGATTATGGCCAATGCCAGCATGAGCGAAAAAGGCCGTGAAGGCGCTAGCTTTTTCCCCATGTTCGTTGACTATGTCGAAAACTTCTATGCTGCCGGTAAGATCAAAGGTAGCCGTTTTGTCAAAAGACACGGCCGACCTTCCGAAAACTCAGTTTTAGTTTCTCGTTTGATCGATAGACCGATTCGTCCCCTTTTTCCTAAGGGAACTACCAATGAAGTACAAATTATTTGTTCAGCGCTCTCAGTGGATATGGAAGTCGATCCAGCAACCACAGCTATCAACGCTTCTTCTGTCGCTTTGATGGTCAGCGGCGCTCCTTTTGAAGGGCCCGTTGGTGCTGTCCGCATGGGCTATGTCGATGGCCAATTGGTCGTCAATCCTACCTATGATCAAATTGAAAATGGTCAATTGGATCTCGTAGTAGCTGGTACACCTGACGCTATTGCCATGGTCGAAGCCGCAGTTAAGGAAGTTCCTGAAGACATTATCTTGGAAGCGCTCGAAAAAGCTCACGAAGAAATCAAAAAAATCTGCCAATTCCAAATGGAGTATATCAATGATTACAAATCAAAACACAACATCGAGCCCATCGAGGCAGAGATCGCCGAACAAAATGAAGACGCTCAATCAGCAGTTGCCAGCTTCGTCACTAGCGAAATGCTTGATGAAGTAAAAGGTAAAACCAAAAAAGATGTCAAAAAGAAAATCAAAGCAATCGAAGAGCAACTTTTCGAAAAATACCAATCTGAAATCGAAGAAGATACTTATAGCAAAGGAGATCTTGCTGAAGCCCTAAACGGCATGCTCGAAAAAAACATGCGCAAAAACATTCTCCAAAAATCTGAACGTCTTGATGGCCGCGGATTAGACCAAGTAAGACCTCTTAGTGTTCAGATCGATGTTCTCCCACGTCCTCATGGTTCTGCGATCTTCCAACGTGGAGAAACCATGGCACTTACTGTTACTACTCTTGGTAGCCCAGGAGACGCACAAGTGATCGATACTATGGACGAAGAAGAAGAACGTCGCTATTTCCATCACTACAACTTCCCTCCATTTTCGGTAGGGGATATCAAACCGCTCAGAGGCCCCGGACGCCGTGAAATCGGTCATGGAGACCTCGCCGAAAGAGCACTCTTGCCAGTATTGCCAGCCGCTAATGAGTTTCCTTACACCATGTGGGTAATGTCCGAAATCGTTCAATGTAACGGTTCGAGCTCTATGGCCTCAGTTTGTGGTTCTACTCTTTCTTTAATGGCCGCCGGTGTCCCAATCAAAAGACCAGTCTCTGCGATCGCTATGGGGCTAGTAATGGACAAAGAATCAGGTGACTACCGCATTCTCAGCGATATCCAAGGGATGGAAGATTTTGCCGGAGACATGGACTTCAAAGTCGCGGGTACTGAAAAAGGGATCACCGCCCTCCAAATGGACATCAAAGTCAAAGGACTTTCTATCGACCTCATGCGTGAAGCTCTAGACCAAGCTAGAAAGGGCCGCGAGCTAATTATGAGTGCTATGACTGCCGTGATCGCCGAGCCGCGCGCTAACGTCTCAAAATACGCACCATTGATTATGAATCTCCAAATCGATCCCAAAATGATCGGTGCCGTGATCGGTCGTGGTGGTGAAAACATCCAAAAGATCACCGAAGAATGCGAATGTGAAGTAGATATCAATGACGACGGAATCATCGCTATCACTGCACCAAATCAAGAAAAAGGCCAAAAGGCCAAAGAAATGATCGAAGCTCTTTCCTACGTCCCAAAAGTCGGAGACGTGATTTCAGGCAAGGTTGTCAGTATCAAGGATTTTGGTGCCTTTGTCCAACTCACGCCCAATCAAGACGGCCTAGTCCACATTTCTGAATTAGACCACAATCGTGTAAACAAAGTAGAAGATGTCGTCAAAGTAGGTGACACCCTCAAAGTAAAAATTGTCAGCAAAGATGACAAGGGCCGACTAAAACTTTCTCACAAAGCAGTAATGAACGAAGGAGGTTCTCCCGACAACCAAAATCACTCTCACAGCGACAACAGTCCAGACAAACCAGAACAAGGCAAAGGAGGTCACGGCACCATCGTGCCAGGCACCAGCGCTGTCCGCAAAATCGACTGATCACCAGATCTTGACGAACCAGTAGAGAGCAATTAATATGTTTCCACCAAATCTTTGAAAGCCAGCGAGTATGGTATAGTGGTATTACGTTGCCTTGCCATGGCAAAGACACGGGTTCGATTCCCGTTACTCGCTCCATCCTTTCCTTTACGATGAACGAATTGAGTCGGGACTATTTGATGTTTTTAAATGACAATAAAAGCATACCACTCACTATATCAGGTATCTGTAACAATCGGTTCACGTTCGATTGGACAAACAGTGCAACGAAAACCACCCCAAAAATTAGTTATTTGTCCAAAATCCTGATAAGTCACCTTAATATCTCTTTCTTCAAATTGGTCACCGAGAAATTGGTTCCTTGGGTCCATCACCGCATGATCTGGTGCGAGCATAAAAAAATTGGTTGCTAAGCCAAGATCAGGAGTGGTTACCATTATAATATCTTTAAAACGATTTTTAATTGTCCTAATTGCATCATCCGTTAGTCCATCTTCACGCAGTACAATACCCTCTTCACTAAATGGCATTATTCGACAATCCAAGTGAAGAACCTCCGGGCCAGATTCCAAAGGGATACAAGAAAAAACTTGCTCGGAAGTATAAGCTTCGAGTTCTGATACCGCAGCATAGTTTGTATGTCGGCCCACGCCAACAAAAACGCTAGCCCCGTGCACAATTACATCGCCACCTTCAATCATCTCAGTCAGAATAGCGTGTTGGCACTGTGCTTTAATTTTCGCCAAGCCTTCCAGTTCTCGGTCGCGATAATCGATGCTCATTTGTTTTGGGACAAACAAAGTTTTTCCAATAGCAAAGCTAGGATCACGAGTGAAAAATTGCATCATCGCTCCTGGTATAGTTTCGGGAAAATGTAATTCCACTCCACAGGAGCTCAATAGTTCACGAAATCGACTAAGCTCTTCTCGTAGTAAATCAGGTTCATAAGGAGTTTGACTCGATTCAGGATGATATGGCAGATACTTTCGAATGTAATCCTGATCTCTCTTACTTAATTTAGTTTTGCTTCCCTCTGGATCTCCCAGATTATCCCCAAGGTGTAGCAGAGCAGATTTTAGTGTACCAAATTCCGAATTAATGTTGATTTTCATTGACTTTACTTAAAAAACTGGCAAA
>CAYMGN010000108.1:0-2872 GCA_964389995.1 uncultured Candidatus Peribacteria bacterium
GGCCTAGTGCCGGGGCGCGGATTTTTGCTAATACTGAGCATCAGCTAGAAAATTCTGTTTTGCGTTTTTGTGGTTTGACGAAGATTAAAAAAATTGAGCTTTATGCTGTGGATACTAAATATAATTCTGTAGAGAGAGAAGCAAAATTTTATCGTCGGGTTGAAGGAGTAGTGGGGGCTTTTGATTGAGTGAGAAATCAGGATGTGTCCAATGCTGTTTGGTGCTCTCGCGGTTGGCTTAGCTTTAAATTAGACAACCGATGTATTAAGATAGGGGGTATGTATAAGCTTTTGCGCAATCAAAAGAAGGGGTTTACTTTAATTGAGTTAATTATTGTTGTTTCAGTTTTGGCATTGTTGAGTGCTTTTGTGTTTGTGGCTGTGGATCCAGGGCGGCGTTTTGAAGAGGCCAGAAATAGTGCGCGTTGGTTGGATGTGCAGAGCTTGGCAGATGCTCTGAAACTGTATCAGTTGGATCATGATGGAGATTTTCCTGCAGGTATCGATGGGAGTTTGCGGATGATTGGTACTGCGGACAGTGGTTGTGATTTGGTTTGTGGTAGTGGAGTGAGTAATTTTCTATATCAAGATGAGGAGGAGTTTGATTTGGGGCAATATTTGGGAACTGTGTTTGATGCTGGTGTGACTTTGGCCTTGGGCAATGTGAGTGGGCAGTATCTTTCTGAAGTGATTGATAGTGATATGTCTGGGCTGATTTGGAGTGAGTTGCAATGGAATGAGTCTGTGAATGTGGAAGAGTTTTTGAGGATGGAAGTGGGGTCTGTGGAGGTTGATAGTGATTTTGTTTTAGTTAATTTGGCTCAAAGCTATGACGACCCAGTAGTTTTTACTCTTTATCATGCAGATGATAATGATCTGCCGGCTTCAGTGCGTTTGCGTAATGTGGGTAGTGATAGTTTTGAGGTGCGTTTGCAAAATCCCGGGGAGGCCCCTTTGGTTAGTGATACGCTGCATTATTTGGTGATTGAGGAGGGAGTTTATACTTTAGGGGATGGTACGAAGATTGAGGTCAGCACTATGGATACCGATTTTGTTGCTCATGCATCGAATAATTGGAATGGAGTTGCTCAAAGTTATACGCACAGTTTTGATAGTGATCCAGTAGTTTTGCATCAGATACAGACTTACAATGATAGTGATTGGATTACGACTTGGGTTTCGCGTAATAATTCGCGCAGTAATCCTCCAAATACTAGTGGCTTTCAGATTTCCCTCAATGGAGCGGAGGCGGAAACTAGCCATGGTGAGGAGACTATTGCTTGGATGGCGATTGAGCAAGGAGTTGGTCTGATTGATGGAATTGCTTTTGAGGTGCAGAGAACTAGCGATTCGGTTCAAGGTTACGGCAATGGGTGTGATAATTTTGATTTTGACAATGTTTTTGGGACGGTGCCAATGGTGATTGGCAATAAGCAAGAGGCTGACGGAACTGATGGGGGATGGCTTGTGGGCTGTGATTTAAGTGCTGGAGAAATAGGTTTGCAGATTGAGGAAGATCAAGAAAATGATAGTGAAAGAAACCATACTAGCGAAACTGCTGCTTTTATTGCTTTTGCTCAGGAATTCGTTTTTGAAAGTGGGTTTTCTGCAGAATTTTTTGTGCGTAGTTGCAATGATCCATTGTGTGATGGCGAATCTTTTCTTTCAATAGTTGATCCTGGTTCTCTGATAGTGCCCAATAATCGCTATTTTCAATTTCGCTTTGATCTCGCTAGTGATTTAGCGGGCCAAGGCGTGAGCATTACTGATGTGCAGGTGACTACCGGGGTGGGGGAGTTGACTGCTGACGAGTGTGTAGATTTGAGTGATGGTTTGCAGTATTACCTTGGTCAATTGCCAGTGGATCCTGTGGATGGTGATGATCAGCGGACGTATTATGCAGTGCGTAATTATCTGCCGGTGGGGATTGGTGTGACGGCTTGCAAGGCAGAAGGTGATCGTGATATTCATTTGCGGAGATAGGTTGAGGTGAGTAATATGATAGAAACTATAATAAAAAAATCATGTCTTACTACATAGATGGTTACGTCATTCCATTAAAAAAAGACAAGCTCGAGGAATATAAGGCGATGGCTGAAGACGCTGGTCCTATTTGGATGAGGCATGGTGCTATTGCTTATTTTGAGTGTGTGGGTGATGATCTTGCTCCGGATATGGGTGATCCGGGAATCGATAACTTTCCGAAGCGATTTCAACTCAAGGAGGATGAGACGGTGATTTTTTCTTTCATTATTTATCCTTCACGTGAGGCGCGTGATGAGATCAATGCAAAAGTGATGGCGGATCCGGATATGGGTGAGGAAAAATATACGCCGGAAACTATTCCTTTTGATATGAAAAAGATGCTTTTTGCCGGCTTTAAGAGTATAGTGGCGCTGGAAAAATAGATTTAATTAGTTTCGTGATGCAATTTTATTGGAAATTGGCGTTAGCGATGGTGCTCTCTATTGCGTTTGCTAGTAATGTGTTTGCTAATGAGATTGAAGAAGGTCATCGCTATTTATCGGAATGTAATCGCTTTACTAATCTCGATCAGTTTCCGGATTATTACTTTGTGGCGACGGATATTGAAGTGAGCGGTGATCCTCGAGTTTTGAAAAATGGAAAATGTTTTGGTTTTGTTTATACCGGATCAATTCATGCGATCAAAAAGGACGATGTGTCGCGAAGTGAAATTGTTGATTTAAATTTTGAGACGGATCCTCGAGTGATTACTGCTGAGAAAATAATTAATAGTGCGAATTCACAAGTGCCCGAGGATGATCCACGCAAGGGGTGGGAGGTTGATTATAAGGTGGATGAATTAAGCGATGATAATTTTATGATTTATGAGGAAAAAATTACTACCATTT
>CAYMGN010000108.1:2882-3956 GCA_964389995.1 uncultured Candidatus Peribacteria bacterium
AGTGTTGGTCTAATAAACTTCGTCATGAGTTCCAAGATCGATGGGGATGATGGTGTCTTTTTTTACTATAAAGTAGATAATAATGCGGAAGGATATGTTTATGGAAACACTATGGAGTTCTTTTAATTTTCCGGAGAGTTTATGGAGTCTTAAGGAGGGGTGATTATGCTTTTTTGTGAGCAGTTTTAGAGTTTTAAGATATTGATCTTTAAGTTCTGGGTGTTTTTTTAGGAATTTTTTTGCTTTTTTTTCGTATTTATTGGTAAAAATTAGTTTAGTCATTTTCTATTCTTTTAAGATGATCTTCAATAGAGCCAGTGTGATAGTTTTTGTTTTTTAGATCTTGTTTTGCATCTTTGAGCGTATGAAGTATTTCTTGTTCTAAAAGATTATTGTATTGCTCTTTTGGGAGGATGACATATTTTGCTTTTCCTCTAACAGTTACAATTGTTTCTAGACCTTTTTTTGCGAAATTGTCGGCAATTGATATTCCTTTCGTTTTTAGTTGATTGGCAGTGATAATATTATTCATAGTACTTTTAATTATACTCTATTTAGTATTATAATTCTTTTTTTTTAATTTTTCAAGTTTTATGCTTCAATTATTTTTGTTAAATAAGAAATTGTATGGATCAACTTTCAATTGCCCTTTCTGACGAAAATGAGCCGCGAGAGGAGTTTTTGCAATTGGAAAAAGTGATTGAAGATCGGGGGTCGCGTTATAGTGTCACTGTTGGTATGGTGCGGACTAAGGCAGAATTGAAGAATTTTCTCAAAAAGTTGAAGGGGAAAAAGCGCTATACGAAAGCGACGCATAATAGTTATGCCGTGCGGATGCGGAGGGGAGCGCAGTTGGTGGAATTTAAAAATGATGATGGTGAGACCGGGGCGGGGATGGTGATTTTGCGGATGATTAGGAAGTTTAATATGGTCAATGTGGTTGTGGTGGTGACGCGTTGGTATGGCGGGGTAAAGCTCTATGGAGATCGGTTTAAGCATTTGCAGAATGGGGCAGAGCTGGGGCTGGAAGCGGCGATGAAAAAATCCTTAAAACAAACACATAATGTAATCGTC
>CAYMGN010000109.1:0-3926 GCA_964389995.1 uncultured Candidatus Peribacteria bacterium
AGCTTGTGGTATTGCTGGTTGAATAACGTTTTCTGTAGGAGCATTCCTGGTACTTGATAGTTCCATTTGAGCTTGTTCCATCGTTTCAACCATTGGAATTAACTGTGTAAGTCCAACTACCTGTAAAATATCTACGATATTAGGTTTGGCGTTAACAATGACAATTTTTCCGCCAGTTTCGCTGATCTTGCCGTAGATGTCAGTGACGTAACCGATAGATTTACTATTCATGTATTCGAGATTTTCCAAATCCAAAATCAACTTGAGGTTTTGGGGATATTTTTCGATCGCACTATAAATTTCTTGCACTTTTTCGTCGACATTGCTTTCATCAAGTTGTCCAGAAATGTGGACTGTTACCAATGGGGCCGCTTGATTTCCCCCTTCTTCGATCACAATATTTGCTTCTGTCATTGTATTTTAGTTAATTACTAGATTGTTGTTTTTTACGTTTTCGTTTAAGCCAGATTTTTCTTTTGGGTCCTTTAGATATTTTCTGATTCTTACATGTAGGCCTCCTTCTGCTCGGTCGGTAAATTCGATTTCATCGGTCCATTGGCCAACTATTTTTGCTAGTCCCCTACCACGAATGCCACTAAAGACATATCCGGGTTCTGATCTTTCGCTGATCAATTTTTCCATATCTTTGGCACTCAACTTGTCTTTTCCGGTACCGGTGTCTTCGACCGTGATGTCCATGTAGGTGTCTTTGACATGATTAAAAGTAACGCGGATTTCGCTGCCCGGTGAGGATCCGTGCTCGATGGCGTTATTGCAGAGTTCATCTACTACTGATTGGAAACGGTAGGCCCACTTCTCCGAAAAGTTAGTGGTGTTTTTGATAATATTTAAAGTAAAATCCCTCAATCCAGAGATAAAATAAGCATTAGTGGGAAAGGTAATGGTAATTTTTGTTTTTTCGTTTGAGGTCTCGTTATTCATTTTTGTTTTTATCAACTACTATATTATATCATTTTAGCCTTTTTTAGTCAAAGCTTCTTGAGCTTTTATTGATTCAACGATGATGGTTTTAAAGATGTTTTTTTCGTAGGGAGTTTGAAATTTTTTAAGGACTTTTTCTTCTCGATCTTGGTCCTTTATATTAAGCCCTTTTTGCTTCTTAATTTTTCCTATTTTGGAGACTGTTTCTAGTCTTTGGATTAATAGTTGGGAGATTTTTTGATCGATTTGGTCGATTTTTTTTCTTTCATTTTCTAATGCGTCAGTCATGATGGGGGTTTTTACTTGCTTTTTTTAAATTTGTGGATTAGATTAGCGCTGATACACTCAAATCACTATTTATTTTATAAAGTAAATATGGCTACAAAACAAGTTTATAAAGATATGTTTGAAAATGCGGTTCACATTGGACATCGCACTTACCAATGGAATCCAAAGATGAAGAAGTACATTTTTGGTGAGCAAAATGGTATTCATATTATCAATCTAGAGGAAACTGCCGAGAGATTGGCTGATTCTACTAGTTTTTTGAGTGAAATGGCTTCTAAAGGTAAGACGATCTTATTTGTTAGTACTAAGCCTCAAGCTCATGGTTTGCTTAAGGAAGCGGCTAGTGCTTGTAAAATGCCTTATGTTGTTTCTAAATGGATTCCAGGTCTTTTGACTAATTTTTCCACTGTTAAAAGACGGATTAAATATCTTTCTGACTTGAAGCAGCAAAGAGATAGTGGTGAATTTGATAAGTATACAAAAAAAGAAATTGCGAAACTCAATAAGACTATTATGCAGCTAGAGATGGCACTTGGTGGTGTAGAAGGCATGACTCGTAAGCCTGACGCTGTTGTGGTTTTAGATGCACATCGTGATCAAATCCCTGCTAAGGAAGCTACACTTTGTAATATTCCAGTAGTGGCTTTTGTAGATACAAATGCTGATCCTAAGGATATTGATTATCCGATTCCAGCTAATGACGATGCTCTTACTTCTCTCAAGTATTTGGTAGGAGAAATCGTTAATTCTCTCAAGGGGGCGAAAAAGAGTAAATAAACTTTATGCAAATTAGTTCCGAGGACAAGAAATGGTCGTTTCTTTCTTATATTCCCCTATTTAATTTCCCTTTTTTTGTTATTGCTTCAGTAAAAAGCGTTGATAGTGATTTTGTGCTCTTTCATGTGAGGCAGGGGTTAGCTCTTTTTGTGATTACTTTTTTTGTGCTTTTGGTTTCTATCATTAGCTCAACCCTTGGTTTGATGCTTTGGGGTATTAATTTACTTTTGCATGGGATTGGTGTGTATGGTGTTTATGAAGAAAAAAAATTGAAGATTCCGGTGGTTGGAGATTTTGCTTTGAAGATTCCCAAATATCTACTCTATGAAAAATTGACTGGGAAAGCTCCAGATGAAGAAGTCTTAGGTGAAAAAACTTTGGAGGATGAGGAAAATAATGCTAATTTGGATGAGCACAAAACGAATAATCAATAACTAATTACAATTATGTCTGTATCAATTGATCAAATTAAAGATCTACGTGATCGTACTGGTGTATCTATTAGCGCTTGTAAACAAGCTTTAGAAGAAGCTGAAGGAGATTTTGAAAAGGCAGTAGAAGTATTGAGAAAGAAAGGTGAGGCAAAGGCGGCCGCTCGTGCAGAAAGAGGAACGAATCATTCCGCTGTGGCAGTAAAAGTGGAAGGCGGTAAAGGAGCGATTGTTGAATTAGAATGTGAAACTGATTTTGTAGCGATGGATGGAAGCTTTTTAGAATTGGCTGAGTCAATTGCTGATAAATTATTGAAAGGCGAAATCAAGCCTGATGATAGAGATTTACCTGAGATTAAAGAAGCGGGTTTGCGTTTAGGGGAGAATATTCAAATCGGAAATATGGCTTTGATTGAAGGTGATAATATTGGTGAATACGTACACTCTAATCGCAAAATTGGGGTTTTAGTTTCGCTTAAAGGTGGTAATGATAATCTTGGTAAGGATATTGCAATGCACGTTGCTGCGACTGCGCCACAGGTTGTTTCACCTGATGAAGTTGATGATAGTTTGGTATCAAAGGAAAAAGAAATTTGGGCTGAACAGTTGAAGTCCGAAGGTAAGCCAGAAGAAATTATTGGAAAAATTATGATGGGTAAGGAGCGTAAGTTTAGAGAAGAAAACGCTTTGGTAAAGCAAGATTTTGTAAAAAATCCAGAAAAAACGATTGAAGATTTGTTGAAAGAGGCTGAGGCTGAAGTACTTTCCTTTGTACGTTTTGGATAAAAATGCTAGATTTTAGGACTATACATCCTAATAATTGCTAATATGAAAAAATTTGATGAAATTGAAGTAGCGATAGAGGCTATCAGGAATGGTGAATTGGTAGTTGTTTTGGATGATGAAGATCGTGAGAACGAAGGTGATTTGATTATAGCAGCAGAAAAAGTTACTCCAGAGGCGATTAATTTTATGGCTGTGCATGGACGTGGCTTGATTTGTACTCCTATTACCATGGAGTTAGCAGATAATCTTTCTTTGCAGCCGATGGTGCCTGAAAACCAAGAGGCTTATCGCTGTAATTTTACTGTTTCTATTGATTTGCGAGACGGGATTACTACCGGTATTTCGGCTAAAGATCGGGCGAAGACTATTCGTCGTTTGTTAGATGAGGATGTGCGTCCTGCTGACTTTGTGCGTCCGGGGCATGTTTTTCCTTTGGTTGCTCGTGAAGGTGGGGTTTTGGTGCGTGCAGGACATACTGAGGCCAGCGTGGATCTGGCTCGATTGGCGGGATTGAAGCCTGCTGGAGTTTTGTGTGAGATTGCTCGAGAGGATGGTGAGATGATGCGTACGGAGGAGCTGCTGGAATTTGCGGAAAAATTTGATTTGAAAATCGTGACTATTAAGGATTTGATTGCCCATCGTCGTAAGACTGAGAAGTTTGTGCAGTCCGTGGCTCATACTAAATTGCCGACAAAGCATGGG
>CAYMGN010000110.1:0-3907 GCA_964389995.1 uncultured Candidatus Peribacteria bacterium
CATCAGAACAAGATCTGGTTTCAACTCAGGCAACTGAAATCTTTATTAAGCTATTTGGTGATGAGATCTTTGGGCCGCGGATCCAACATTATTTCCGTAATGCCTGCCTAACATTAATGGAAGACAAAGATGAAGGCGCCACCTTAATCGATATCCCAAGAATCTTTACCGACGACGCCTTTCTCCAAATGAAAGTAAAAAAAGTAAAAAACCCGGTAGTAAAATCCTTCTGGCAAAACGAGTATGCCAACACCGGCGATCGTGAGAGACAAGAAATGATCCCGTACTTTAGTTCCAAGTTCGGCCCCTTCATTACTAATGTCATCATGAGAAACACGATTGGACAAGCCAAGTCATCATTTAATTTTCGGGAAGTGATGGATCAGGGCAAAATCCTCTTAGTAAAACTTTCAAAAGGTAAGATAGGGGACTTAAACACTCAGCTTTTAGGTTTGATCATGGTGGCCAGAATCCAAATGGCGGCAATGAGTCGTGCTGACATACCGGAGTCAGAAAGAAGAGACTTCTTCCTCTATGTGGATGAGTTTCAAAACTTTGCCACCGATAGTTTTTGTTCGATCCTTTCCGAGGCCCGTAAATATCATCTCAATCTTGTCATGGCCCATCAATATATTAATCAGTTGGTGGTTACTAAATTTGGTTCTACCTCAACTCAGATCCGTGACGCTGTATTTGGTAACGTCGGTACACTTTGCTCATTTAAGGTCGGTGCGGATGATGCAGAATATTTAGCAAAAGAGTACTCCCCAATACTGACAGAACAGGACGTAATTGGGATTTCCAACTACAAAATGTACATGAAGCTCAACATCAATAACGCTACTTCTAGACCTTTCTCCGTCTCCACAATCTGGGACACAAGCAAACAAAACGAAAAAGTGGCCGCAATTATCAAGGAGTACTCCAGACTAAAACACGCCCGCAAACGCAAATTTGTAGAACAAGAAATCACCACCAGAATCGGCATCAACCCCGAAGACATAGTAGACACCGGCAACCTCCCAAAAGCAGGCGGCGGAGGCAAAATCACCCAAGGAGAAGCCCCTCAGCAACCCCCACAAGACGCCTCAAACCCAATGACAAACATGCTCTCAGCCATCCAAAAACAAAAAGACCAATCCAACCCCCAACCCCCAACCCCACAAAATCAAAACAACGACGACAAACAAAACAACACACCTTAAAAAAATGACAAGCAAAGCGATGTCACAATGTAAATTAATCAAAAAAGATAACGAGCAAAGCGACGTTAACCATCCCCCTCAAAAAAAACAACCTCAACCAAACGTACCAGAAACATTTCCAGCATGCAAATTTCGCCGAGACAAGAGATTTTTGCAATATGCGCACATCCGGTGCGTGTTTGCAAAAATACTCGCAGCTCGAGGTGAAATATGCATGCTGGAAATGTTTCTGGTGTCAAGGGGCGGACTTGAACCGCCGACCTCGGGGTTATGAATCCCGCGCTCTAACCAGCTGAGCTACCCTGACACAAAACTAAAACTGGTTGCGGGGGATGGATTCGAACCATCGACCTTCGGGTTATGAGCCCGACGAGCTACCAACTGCTCCACCCCGCAGGCAAACCTTAATTAAATTTTTCACTAAAGTCAATCCTTAAAGAAAAAATTAACCCACTGCCGCGGCTTAGAGACTTCTTCGTAACGAGCAACCGGCAAATCCAAATAATCCTCATTAACTTCATCAGCAAAACCACTATCAGTAATAATAATTACTTTCTCACCGGGATTAACCGCTCCCGAATTTTGTTTTGCGATCTTATCAATATATTCGTCAGAGGAAAAATACAAATAGTCTTCTATTTTTTGTTGATTTTCCAAAGCAAGCTTTTCGTTTTCAGCCTGGATTTGTTCAATATACTGATCAACCGTATAGCCGTCATACAAACTCTTAGTCAAGGTATAAAGCAAATAGGCCACCAGTACAAACTGGAGGGTAATAATCAACTTAGTAACCTTAGAGGTGTGAGAAAAAGATATCTTCATACCCTCAATTTATCACAAGTAAAATCTACTCACAATTATTCACCGTATTCAAACCCCCACCATTCTTCAGCTGGTGTAGTATGACCATTAATTTCTTGAACACCTCCCTCTTGAGATTTATCGATAGCAATTGCAATTTTTTGTGCCAGAACATATTGTAACCCCTTTAAAGTAGCTCGTAACTCCGGTGATAGACTTTGTGCTTCTGGCCCATCTAAATCATCAACATTACCTTCTACAACATCTTTAAAGCCGATACCTTCAACCGACATAAAAATATGATTAAAAAATATTTAGAAGCAATATAGATTAACAACAAAAAATTTCAAGCATAAATCTAGAGTTAAGCACTTTATTCTGTTACAAGAGCGTGATATTGTCTAATCATGAAAGAAAAATATATTCATTTTATTGGTATTGGCGGCATTGGTTGCTCAAGCTTAGCTCAGATTTTTCACCATCAGGGAAAAATAGTCAGTGGCTCTGATCTCAGTCAATCAGAAACAGTAAACGACCTCAAAAAAGAGAAAATCAAGATCTACCATCAACACTCCACAGATAACATTAATGAAAAAATCGAACTAATTATTTATTCACCAGCAGTGCCAAGCAACAACCTGGAGTTAATACACGCTAAAGACAAAGGAATAAAAACGCTAAGTTACCCTCAAGCCCTTGGGGAATTAACAAAAAATCATTATACAATTGCCATTGCCGGAACCCATGGAAAATCAACTACAACTGCCTTCACAAGCCTCATTGCCATAGAAGGCAAAGCCGACCCCACAGTTGTAATCGGTACAAAACTCAAAGAATTGAACGCCAAAAACTACCGCCTTGGCAAAAGCAACTACTTCATCGTGGAAGCCTGCGAATACAAAGACTCTTTCCTCAACTTTGAGCCAAACATCCTCATCATCACCAACCTCGAAGCAGACCATCTTGATTATTTCAAAAGTTTTAACAACTACAAGAGTACGTTCAAAAAATTAGTACAAAAATTACCGCCAGAAGGAATACTCATAATTAATAAAGACGACAAAAACACCTTAGAGATAAGCAAAAAAGCCCCATGTCAAATCATCAAATGGAGCAAAAAAGACAAAAAGTGTGAATACTTTTTTGATGGAAAATTCCTCCATAGACAAAAAGCAGAAGCGAAAAATGGCAAACCTCTTAAAGAAAAAATTTTAATTGCCCCAGGCGTAATAGGGGAGTTCAACAGAGAAAACGCTATCCCCGCCGCTATCGCTAACAAAGCTATAAACGTCGAAACTCCAATAATCGAAGAAGCAATCCAAAAATTTCAAGGCACCTGGAGAAGAATGGAAGAAAAGAACACAAAATACTCAGAACGCTGTATTTTTATCGATGATTATGCTCATCACCCAACTGCAATCAAAAAAACACTCACGGCAATTAGAGACCACTATCCAAAAAAGAAAATACTCTGCATCTTCCAACCTCATCAATACAGTCGCACCTACCAGTTACTTGACCAGTTTGCAGACGCTTTTGTCAAAGCAGATGCAGCAATCATCCCCAATATCTATCAAGTGAGAGATACCAAAGAAGATCTCGAAAAAGTCAATGTAGACAAGCTGATCAAAGTAATAAAAAAATATTCTGACCAAGTAACTAATGGGCAGTCACTATCAAACATACTAGAAATGATACCAACTTTAGTAAACAAATACGATCTTATTGTCACTATGGGCGCCGGCGACTTACACGATATCTATCAGGAGCTTTAAATTTTTTTCCAAATAGTACCCTCATCGGTATCCTCTAAAACAATATTTTGCTCCAGGAGGTCGTCACGGATTTTATCAGCTAGTTCAAAATTTTTGTTCTTTCTTGCAAAGTCTCTCTGCTCAATC
>CAYMGN010000111.1:0-3272 GCA_964389995.1 uncultured Candidatus Peribacteria bacterium
GATGGAGCTGTGGCCGAGGAGTTCTTGGACGGCGCGGATGTCAGCGCCGTTGATTAGGAGATTGGTGGCGTAGCTGTGGCGGAGAGTATGTGGTGTGACTTTTTTGATGATGCCGGCTTTGAGGGCGTATTTGCGGACGATATTTTCGATGCTGACTCGGGTGAGGCGGCGTTTTTCGGGGTCGAGAGTTTTGCGATTGTTGACGAATAATGGGTTGAGGTCTTCTTCGCGTTCATTGAGATAAAAAGTGATTCTCTCGGCGGCTCTTTCGCTGAGGAAGACTACTCGGGGCTTTTTGCCTTTACCGCGGACCATGAATTCGCGGCGTTTGAGGTCGATCTGGTCGCGATTGAGGGAGGTGAGCTCGCTGACGCGGAGTCCGGTGGAGTAGAGCGTTTCTAGAATGGCTAAATCTCTCTTGTAGCTGCGGCTTTTTGTGTTGACGGCGGCGAAGAGTCGGTCTACTTCCTCGGAGCTGAGAGCTTCGACTGTTCTTTCGGGGATTTTTCCTAATTCTATTTTTTCCGGAGCAAGAGTTTCGACGTCGTTTTTGATGAGATATTTGAGAAAAGCGCGGAGGGCAATGAGATGGAAATTTTGGGTTTTGATGCCGAGGTCGTCTCCCCTTTCGTTCTCGTAGCGATTGAGAAAAACCCGGTATTGATGGACCAGGTCGAGGGTGATTTCTTTGGGCTCAATGTCTTTGCGGAGAAATTTGCGAAAACGGGTGAGGTAGTGGTGGTAGTTTTCGACGGTTTTTTGCGAAAGATTTTTGCTGATTTCGCAGTGTTCGAGGAATTTTTGGATGTAGGATGAGAGCTTCATAGATAGGTTCAGGTGTCCCTATCATAGCATAAATTAGGACTCGGAAAGACTGAGATTGATGGAGCGGGCGAGATTGATGACGGCAAAACGCATGCTGTCGAAGACGCGGTCGAAGGCTGATTCTGGAGTGAGGGTGGGGTCTTTGGTCATTTCTTCTTGGATTCTGGCTTGAACTGCGGGGTGAGAGTTTAACTCGCTTTTGCGGTCGGTCAATTTTTTGAGGGCTTCGCCTTTGCGGGCTTCGAGAGTGAGGCGGGCGTCGATTTCCTGACCGGAGGGAGACTGTTCAGGATTTTCCATTCTTTGGCGAATGATTTGATTTGCTAATTCGGTTAAGCCGCTGCCTTGAGGCGTTGGTTGTCTGAGGCTTTCGCAGAAATCTTCGGTGGCTAATTTTACCACACGGGCGATTGGTGCGAGGACGGGGTTTTCTACTTTTGAGGAATCTTGGATTTCTTTTGAGCTTGAGATTGGCATTTTGTGTTTTTTTAGGGAAAATTTAGGAATTCTTAATATTATTTTTCTATGATCCCCTTAGGTGGGTGGGGGTTTGGGATGGCTTTTTTTCGGTTTTCTTTCATCCCTTCACAAAAATTTAAAGAATTCTTCATAATATTGTATCATAATCGTGTTGATGTATCAATTTGTTATGTTGTTTAGTAGAGAATTGCTGGAAAAGCAGGAAGCAGAGTGTTTGGCTTCGTATGCTGTGAAAAGTCGGGATTCATTGGGGCGGGAATTTCCGGAAGAGAAAGACAAATATCGCCTTATTTTTCAAAAAGATAAAGAAAGGGTGATTCATTCTAAGGCTTTTAGGCGTTTAGATCAGAAGACTCAGGTTCTGACGGCGGGAACCGGTGATCACTATCGTACCCGGCTTACTCACACCCTTGAAGTGGCGCAAATCAGCAGAGGGATGGCACGGCGATTGGGCCTTAATGAAGACCTCGCTGAAGTAATTGCTCTGGCGCATGATCTTGGACACCCTCCCTTTGGCCATGCTGGCGAAGATGCTCTCAACGAAATTATGCAGGAGTTTGGAGCGCATTTTGAGCATAATGAACAAAGCAAGCGAGTGGTAGAAACGCTAGAGCGAAGTTATCCCCATTTTAAAGGGCTTAATCTCAGTATGGAAGTGCGTGAGGGATTGATGAAACATCAGACTGCCTTTGATCAGGAAGGAAAGATCTTTGAAGTTTCAGCGCATCTGGAAGCTCAAATAGTGAATATCGGAGATGAAACGGCTTATATCAATCACGATATTGATGATGGTCTGCGCTCGGGACTGATTAGTTTGGAGCAACTTGGGCAATTTGCGCTTTGGCGAGCGGCGGGGGAATTGGCGAAGGAAAAACATGGTCAAAATATGGGGAGAGAAATCTTAATTGCGCGGACGATTAGTAAGATGATTTCGCTGATGATAAATGACCTTTGTGTAAATACCACTAAGAACTTGGAGGAGAATAAAATAGAAACCTTGGATGATGTAAAAAATTATCAAGGTGCTTTGGCGGTATTTAGTGAAGAAATGCGGGCTAAAATTGATGAGATTCGACATTTTCTCTATCAAAACTTCTATCTCAGTGAAGAAGTGGTGACGAAAAATGCGCATGGTAAGGAAATGATCAAAAAAACATTCTACCATCTGATGAAACATCCGCAGAGTTTTGGTTGGGAAAAAATCAAAAGCGAGGAGAGCAGTTTAGAAGTGGCAGTGAAGGATTATATTGCTGGAATGACTGATAGATTTTTGATAAGCTTGAGCCATGATTTGTCCTAAATGCGAACATAACGGCACGCGTGTACTTGACTCTCGGGAAACTGATGGGCATAAAGCGATTAGAAGAAGAAGGGAGTGTGAAGAATGCAAAAATCGTTTTACTACCTTCGAGCGGATGGAAACTACCAATTTTGTGGTGGTGAAGCGTGATGGTACTAGAGAGAATTATCGGCGAGATAAGCTGATTTCTGGTATTTGGAAGGCTTGTGAAAAAAGGAAAGTGACTGAAGATCAAGTGAACCGGGTGATCAATGCGCTAGAGGAAGAGTGGTCGAAGATGGGCAAGGAGATACCTAGTAAGATGATTGGGGAAGGGATTATGAATGCTCTAAGGGAGATTGATGAAGTGGCTTATATTAGGTTTGCATCGGTTTATCGCCGTTTTAAAGATATTGAGAGTTTTGAAAAGGAATTGCAGAAATTGAATAAACAGTAGTGGGATTATTTTCTTGACAAAGAAATAGATTGGCTTATTATGCGAGCCTATTTTTTATTTATGACAAAAAAATGACAAATCTTAGATTAAATGCATCAATTGATCGAGCTGAAGGAAATACTGATCTCGAAAATTTTAAACTAGAGCTTAGAGAGAAGCTAATATCGCGTGATCCTGAGAACCCTGTTTCTGAAGCGGACTTTGAAATGCTTCAAAGAGCAGGTATCAAAC
>CAYMGN010000111.1:3282-3866 GCA_964389995.1 uncultured Candidatus Peribacteria bacterium
ATCAAACACGGTTTTGGGGTACTACGATTCTTAGAGCTAACGGCTGTTGATCATAGGGACTTAATGTCTGCATATACTATTTGGCTTGATTTAAAGAATCCAAAAAAAAATACAGAGAATCTAAGGGCGCGAATAAAAGAACATGCTTTGCAAGATGGGCTTCCGGATTGGTTATTGAGGAAATTGGTATTAGAAGATGTAAGAGAGTCGTCTCAAAAAGTTATTGAGGATTCAAACGAAGCGGCTCAAGAAGGGCCGGGAGAAGATTCAAAATCAGAAGTTTTAGAACGATTAGGGGAGGAATTTGTTGGGGGCACAATTTCTCGTGAAACTCTTGAAGCGTTTTTAGAAGCATGCCCGGAAATGACTTCAAATCAG
Organism: uncultured Candidatus Peribacteria bacterium; assembly: GCA_964389995.1. Taxonomy (GTDB): domain Bacteria; phylum Patescibacteriota; class Gracilibacteria; order UBA1369; family LOWO2-01-FULL-3; genus CAYMGN01. The sequence goes on from CAYMGN010000111.1 coordinate 3,661, forward strand.
ATCTTTAAATCAGAAATCTGGGTTGGACTATCAATTGAAAGTCGACAAGCAATTATATGCGCTAGACAGTTATTTGCTGTGTCAAATTTGGTTGATAAAGAAGAATGGGAAAAAGTTACCAATGCACTCAATCTTTTTAATCAAGGCCGTATCGCGACCCCTGATTGGTTAAGAAAGCTTTGTATTGGGTACTGTTAAGCAAACGA
>CAYMGN010000112.1:0-3690 GCA_964389995.1 uncultured Candidatus Peribacteria bacterium
TACCGCCCAAATCATCAAAAACGGTCTCCGGCTCCTAGGAGTGGAAGTCGTAGAAGAGATGTAAGATTAGATAGATAAGCGGCACGTGCAGGAGATAGATGATCAGACTTTTTTTACCGATCCGACTTAAAAAATTCACTATTCCTTGGTTTTTTAGCTCAAGCTGTGGACTTAAGTCTTTGTAAAAAAAGCTCCCCACTACTATCCCCAATAGAGGCAGAGCCAACCAAGGAAAGGGCGAAAAAAAATCAATCGCATAGTGCTGTAAGTAAATCAGCCTATTAAAATCAGGCGTCATCGCTATTATCCCTAAACCCATCAAAAGTGCGATTTTTGGCTTATCTGCAAGCGGGATCAGCACCAGTATACTCAAAGCGATCAGATGCAAGATTCCAAAGCGCACATAAGCTTCTGGCACTACTAAATAGGTCCCAATCGTGACTAACACGGCCGAAAATACAAGAATCAAAAATCGCCTTTTTTGTTGCTGATAAAAACTCTCTCCCTTCATTCGTCTAGACAAATAAACCGAAACTCCCACCAAGCCCAAAAAAACAAACTGCACCACTCTCGCCAGCAGCTGCCACCAAAAACCAAAGAGATCGACTTCCGCCAGATCAAAAAACATCATCATAAAAGCCACATGATAGATCACCATGCCCAAAATAGCCAAACCCCGCAAGCAATCTATCTCTAAAATTCTTTTTTTCATGAGGACATCATACCAGATACTCCTCACAAAATTATTGACCAAATATCAAACTCGTCAAGCATATAAAAGTGCGCTTTGCTCCTGTTAATGGTAAAATAACCCTCAGGTATAAAATCATTATCTTCTAAATCCCCCCCCAATGACCATGAAAAAAATCCTCATTGCCAAAACTTTAAAAATTTGTTTTTTGATTGTTATAGCCTTTGCTGCCAGTAATTTTTTTAGCCAAACGGTTGAAGCCGCCACTCGCTATTGGGTTGGGGGGGCAGGGGGTTGTGACGGCACTTTTGATGACAGTGATTGTTGGTCTACCTCCGCGGGTGGGGCCGGTGGAGCGAGCGTGCCGGGATCAATAGACGTTGCGCAGTTTACCTCAGATGACACTACCTCTTGTACTATTGACTCCACAACCACTATCTCCTCATTAATTACCAATTCCGGCTACACCGGGGCTATCGATTTTGACAACGCCGGTATAACCATAAATTCCAACCTTACAGTAAACTCAACCACTGCCAGCTTTACGGCACCTCCTGCCGGACAAACTTTCGAAATCGGACTGGACTTTACCTTTGGTGACGGAGATGACTTTATTCATAATAATGGCAAAATTGATTTTATCGGAAGTTCTAATGCCAGTGCCGGTTTTACATTGGGAGATCTGTTATTCAATGATCTGGAAATAGCAAAAACCACTTCGAGATTGCGCTTCACCAGTGGAGGAGAGATCGAGGGTGAATGGACACTGACAAGTGGTAATTTGGAAACCAATACAGCTCCGATTGAGTCCACGGGAACTGTTGATTGGGTCAATACGGGGTCAACCGGATTTAATACGCCAAACATTATTTTTGATAATACTGCCGACGTAGTTATTGAAGCAATTGATGATATTGGTAACATAACAGTGCGAAATAACAACAAAAGTGACATTGTAGTTTCCATTGGGTCCAGTCTTTCCAGTGTAGAAATTCGTAGTATTACCATTGATGGTGGCACATTTGACAATGCCAATAACGCCACCATCGATATGTTTACTACTATTGACATTAATGCGGGTGAACTTTTAACCGGTACCGGAACCTTCAACGCGGCACGTATTCAAATTGACGGTGGTACATTTACCAATGAATCCACCTTACTTACTCAAGATAGTTCTTCAGATGAAATTGAAGTAAACTCCGGATTGTTTGATGGCGGAAGCGGAACGATAAATATTGAAGGTAACGGTGCGACAATGCTGGATATTAACGGAGGAACATTTACGTCAACCTCCGGAACCTTGACCGGCTTTGGACCGATTGACATTGAATCCGGAGCGACTTTTAACGCCAATGGTGGAACAATCGAACTGCAAATTACCTCCAACGAAATTTTTGCTGATGATGGTGGTAATAGTTTTAATAACATTATTTTAACCGGAGTAGATACTAATGACTACCTTAATGTTAGCAGCGATTTAGATATCAACGGCGATCTCACAATTAATTCCGGAGATTTTAGAGTAAACAACAATACTATTAATATTGCCGGCGACTTAACTATGGCCGACAGTGCAAATGCGGAATTTGCAAATGGAGCCACCGGCACCATTATTCTTGATGGTACTAACCAGACAGTAGATGGCCCATTCAACGATTCTCATACTAACCCCTCGGCCTTCCAAAACTTTACAAAACAAGTTACCACCACCGACACTCTAACATTCAACGACACCTACGAATATGAATTCAACGGCACCCTAACCCTCACCGGAACCTCCGGCAACTACCTCCTGCTCAGATCGCAAACCGATGGTCAACAAACCGACTTCCGCCCCGATGGCACCAGAAACATTAATTTTGTAAACGTCCGCGACAATAACAACGTCAGCGGCACCGATATTGATCTAACAGCAGCAGACGCCATCAACGCCGGTAATAACCTCAACTGGCTCTTCCCACCATCGACAGTCGTCCCCGAATTTAGTACTTACCTATATATTTTCACTCTCTTGGCAGGATTCTACTTAATTTACCGCCGCCAAGACCAACTAGGCCAAATCTTCTCAAAATAAAGCAAAAAACCAAAAAAAGCCTCGCCCAAAAACGAGGCTTTTTTTAGTCAGTTTGATTTATCTTAATTATGGCTTTGAGTCCGTCAAAGCGGATTCGTAGTTGTTTTTTGATATCCTCCGGGCAAGATGGATGAGACCCGAGTGGGAGATCTGTTACTACTGCATTATGAAACGACGATATGTCTCCATTTTGAAATTCGTTAAGAACTAAGTAATGAGTCCAGGCAGAAGGAAACTCTTCATTATGTGGGAGAGTTTCATCGGAAAAGGAAAAAATAGGATTATCCCCCATAAAGGAGAAGGATCCTATAATCTGTTCAAATTCTGATTCTTTATCAGGATTATAGCCACTGCTTATTGATACGCGTGCATCAATTACATCGGTTTGTTTAAATGTACAAAAGTCATTTGAACAACTAAAAGAAATATCATCTCTTTCTGTTTGAAGGGTGTCTTTGGCTTTAAGAACTGCAAGAAAATTATCGGCTACTTTTAGTGCCCCTGCGCATCCAGTAGAGTAGTTTTCTCTCTCTGTCGCATCACATAGTCCTAAAATCTCCAATATTTCGAATCGAGTTTCATTGCAAAAGTTCGGAGGCCGTACTTGAACTAATTCTGTGTAAAAAAATGGGCTATCGGATTGATCGGATTGTAAGTCTGTTGCATCCAGGTCTGCAGAGTCACTATCGGATTGTCCATCTACTACGCTTATTGCATCAGTAGCTTCCTGTCGAGATTCTGCCGATTCGCAGGCGGTTGCGGTTAATGAGGCGATAACAGCTAGAGGTAATAGTGATTTTTTCATAAGGAAATTTTTATAAGTTTTTTTAGCATATACACGATTGGAATTTTTGTCAAGCTCCTCACCCTAAAAGAGAGACAAAAACCACGATCCCAAATTAAGTAAAGGCCTAAAGTAAGA
>CAYMGN010000113.1:0-1594 GCA_964389995.1 uncultured Candidatus Peribacteria bacterium
CTAAACTAAGAACACTAACAATAGAATATATATACTTTTTCATAGATACGGATTATATCTAGTATAAAAGTATATATATTTATAATATTTTTGCAACTCTGACCGCTACTACCTAGCGGAGAGCGCTCAAGTAATCTTCTAATCCCATCCTTTTCAATTTAGCTTCTAAACGATCGTGATTTTTCTTTTCGTGATTATATGAACTTTGGTATTCTTCTAAAGTCATTTTCCCTGACTCAGTGACTTGACCAGACTCATAACCACGAACGATCACCCTTAAAAGAGCCTTACTCTCCAGTAGTTGTTTCATTGTCTTCACCGCTTCAGCCGAGAGTTCGTTCAGGTTTTCCGCTTCGGACAATCGACTCAATACATCGCGGACATTTTGTCTATCATCAGGCGTTAAATCATTATTGAAAAGCATACCCGTTAATTCCGCTTCAGCCTTTTTCACTTCTTTAATTTTTTCCGAAGTTTCGGCGACATTTTTCCTTTCAGCCTCAACTTGCTCTTCTAAGCTTAAAGATTTTCCTGGGGATTGTTTCTCCTTTGTAGCAACCGACTTGGGCTTGCCAGAAGGTACCTTACCACTAGTTAAAGCCTGATCTATGTATTGCTTTAGCTTTGGATCGTTTTTATACATTTCTTGCACTGTCAACATCAAATGCACACCACGACGTCGACCGTTAAAAAATCCAGATCCATAGAGGTTTTCTACTGCATCCGCTCTACCCATAAACTCTTCATAGGGAACAGAAAACTCATCGGCAGCGTCTCGATAGACATTACCTCTCCTTTCAGAATCCAACCATTGCTTCAACTCAGGAAATTCAATCCCCTTATCCTTGGCATCACGATATACATATTCTAAAGCACGAGTTAACTTGGCAGCCTCTTTAAGCTCATTGTATTGAGACTCACTTAATTTTGTAATGCGAGTTTTTGCTAAACGTCGATTGGCCTTGTAAGCTTCCTTGCGATAATCATTAAATTCTTTTTGCAATTCTGCAGCTTCAGCTTGTTTCTCTACTCCCTTATCAGCCTTTACTTCCTCAGGTTCTGCTTCTGACACTTTAGCTAGAGTTTTAGTAGCTGGAATAGGCTCAGAAGTTTCAACCGGCTCCACCGCGGCAGCAGCAACATCCAAGGATTCTTCTGCTCTGTCAGCTTTGGCAATTTCTGCTGCGCCACTAGCTAAAACATCAACTTCAGAAAAAGCCTCATCTTTTAAATCAAAATAAATTCTTTGAGTTTCCGGCGCGCCGGTATTTTTACTCCAAAAATCAAGCTTCACAGTCAATTGATTACTATCCGAACTAGGCAAAACGCTCAATGAAGCATTGCGATCAGAATAGTTACGATCAACATAAGCCAAAGATTCTACTAGCTGAAGTCCTGAACTCGGTGACAATTTAGAAACCTCCTGCGCAAAACGCCGACCCAAAACACTAGCTAATTGACCATTAGCCCTTCCATCATTAAACATTTTCAGCTTCGAGAGATTATTCTGAAAGAAATTGGTTAAATGATCAACATTTTTATACTCAACGTCTTCTTCTAAGAGCGGCAAATCAACTTTATTATTACCGCGAAG
>CAYMGN010000113.1:1604-2482 GCA_964389995.1 uncultured Candidatus Peribacteria bacterium
CTTAACTCTTCGACTTTTGACTGATAGCTCTCACTGGAAACTTCCGGGCCTTTACCGACCTGAAAAACAAATCTTTCTTCTCTAAGCATGTTTTTGGTTTTTATTTTTGTTTTGTTTGGCTTTTAACCTCTCCTAATTCTACCATATATATTACAGAAAGTAAAGTCTAGAGCGGTAGATTTAAGTGTTCATAGGCCCTTCTAGTAGCCACTCGACCGCGATGAGTACGCTTCAAGAAGCCCAACTGAATTAAATAGGGCTCGTATACTTCTTCGAGAGTGGCTTTTTCTTCCGAAATTGCCGCCGCCATCGTCCCCAAGCCCACAGGCCCACCATCAAATTTTTTCACTAAAACCTCCAAAATCTCCCTGTCCCTTTGATCCAAGCCTAAACTATCTATTCCCAATCTTTCCAAAGAAAAGCGCAGGCTCTCTTTATTAATAGTCTGATGGTTATAAACTTGAGCAAAATCTCTCACACGCTTCAGCAATCGATTAGCAATACGAGGAGTTTGACGACTTGATTTTGCTAATAAGACAGCAGCGCTTTCTTCTAAACTACAACCCAAAACTCCAGCAGAACGTAGAACAATATCTTTAATCTGCTCCTCACTGTAAAACTCTAGTTTAAACAAATTACCAAAACGATCACGTAGGGGAGAAGAAATCATACTCATCTTGGTAGTTGCTCCAATTAAAGTAAATCTCGGCAAGCTAATACTCATCGTACGGGCAGAAGGTCCTTTACCAATAATGATATCAATCTGAAAATCCTCCATTGCCGAGTAAAGCACTTCCTCTACATTTGGCTTCAAACGATGAATCTCGTCGATAAACCAGACGTCGTTTTTTTCTAAATTAGAAAGGATCGAGGCAATA
>CAYMGN010000113.1:2492-3624 GCA_964389995.1 uncultured Candidatus Peribacteria bacterium
GCAATATCACCAGGCTTATCGAGCGCAGGACCGGAACTAACCTTGATCCCCACTCCTAATTCTCTCGCAATCACATTAGCCAAAGTAGTCTTACCCAAACCGGGTGGACCATGAAAAAGCACATGATCTAAAGCCTCCTTACGCTCTTTTGTAGCAGTAATTGCTACTTTGAGGTTTTCTTTCACTACATCCTGACCGATGTACTCGGACATCGTTTGTGGACGCAATTTATTTTCAAAAGCATCACTGACCTCATCATTCTCAGCATTGTCTACCACACGGGAAACCTTATCTTGATTGCTTTCTATCATCTAATTACTGGTGTCTTAATTGATATACAAATTTTCTAATCCCCTCAGGATCCGGAGCTTGATCAAAAATAATCGTAATTTTCGAAGAGGCAGTTTTTAGAATAAAATCTCCATAATCGAAAAACCAAAAATGAGCAAGAATACCTTTTTCATGCGTCCGTATTTCTTGAATATCATTGAGCTTTGCTTCAAACTCCTTCCTCACAGTCAAATATTTCCAGTCGATATAGACAACGCGCTGATCTGTGATTACTAACTTATCCAACCAATAAATCAGAGCTAAGTAAATCACAATCAAACAAAAAATACCGAGAAGTACCAAAGCGAGATAAAATTCTACAGCAGCCGAAAAGGCCTCTTGAAAAATATAAAGTAACGCAAAAAAAGGCACAAAAGAGACAATCACCTTCAAAATAGAATAAATAAATGGGGTCGGATGATGATGATAAACTTTTAAAACCTTTTCTCCTTCACGTAAATGCATAATCTATGTAATATAACAATTGCTCGTTTATTCTACAGCATGAAAAAATATTTTAAAACCCCCTGGGATCTCAAAGATTTAGCCTTAATTTTAGCAGTCTTTGTTATCAGTAACATCCTGTCCATAGCGATATTTACCTTTTTCGATATCGAATCTCTACTGCAATCCAGTAAAAACCCTTCACTGATTATCATTTCCAGCGTATTTGCTCAATGGATCATTGTCAGTCTTTTTATCTGGATCTACGGCCGAAAAAAGCACAAAATCGTACTCAATGACCTTTTTATCAGCAAAATCAAGCCGTTCAGAGATCTCTGGGCGGCCATCAAAGGCTACA
>CAYMGN010000114.1:0-2636 GCA_964389995.1 uncultured Candidatus Peribacteria bacterium
GGAAGGAGAGGAGTGTGACGACGGCGACGGCGGCACCAATCCTGATGGGACCAAGCGTCCCGCCGGTAATGGTCGCAACGGCACCTGTAAATCTGACTGCACTCGCGTGCGTCAACCCGAATCTCGTGTCGCCGTTGGGGCTCCGCCTCCGCGGTCGACCTCCTCCTCATCAGGCAAGCTTTTTACCACGAAGAATACGAGTCTCAATTTCTCCTTCGGAGTTATGGGACCCAATTTTTGTGGCACGGAGTTAGCTCCGTGTTCATTCGACTTTGGCGTCGATGTCATCTTCCCATTCTTTGGGGGTTACTTCGGGCCTATGCTCGGATTTGCGCTTGGACCTGGTATCTGGCCAACGGTTGACGGAGACGAGACTAACTACAACACCATGCTGAATATTTCGACCATGATCAACCTGGCGGCAAATTTACCGTTGGGGAGGAACTTCAAACATGGTGCCCTCGTGATCTATGGGGGCGGAAACTTCAAGTATGGTGCCGGCCAATTGGTCGGCAAGGAGCAAGTCCTCGACGATAATGGAGACCCCGTTCTCGAAGAGAACGGGGATCCCCAGATACGGGACGGAGACAAGTTCAATCCCGCCTATTGGGCCGTACTTTTTGGCCTGAGGCCCGCACTCAAGGTCCAGCGGCACGGAGTCTTTGGGCTCGACGTTGGACTCGGATGGAGTCCTCGTGGCAACATTCACCGTGCAGACGGTGAGTTTGTCATGAAAATTTTGGTTTTTGGCGGCGTAGCAAACTGGTAACAGTTTGCCCCCGTCCCACCCCGGCCTCCGGGCCGGGAAGAAGAGATGGGTTGCTAAAAGTTTGTGATGCCTATCTCTTTAATTCTAAAACAATTGGGCAGTGATCGGAGCCTGTTACTTGATCGAGATGGTAGCAGTTTTTTAGTTGTGGGCGGAGGTTTTGGGAGACGAAAAAATAGTCGATTCTCCAGCCGACGTTTCTCTTTCTCGCTGCCGATCGAAAGCTCCACCAGGTGTAATGATCCGGTTCGGAGAAAAACTGACGGAAACAATCTATGTAACCATGTGCAATTAATTTGTCCAACCAGTCTCTTTCAATGCGCAAAAATCCGGAGACGTTTTCGTTTTGTTCAGGACGGGCAAGATCGATGGCGTTATGGGCAGTATTGTAGTCACCGGCGATGACAAGCTTCTTGCCTTGGGCGACCAGTTGATCAAATTTTTTGAGCGCAGCTTCGTAAAAGTCCAATTTATACTTCAGTCGTTCAGGACTGCGCTTACCATTGGGAAAATAGATATTAAAGAAAACGAAATCGCCATAATCGACCATCATCGTGCGACCTTCGTTATCAAACTCCTCTACCCCAAGGCCGTTTTCGATCAAGGGAGGTAATTGCCTACTATAAATCGCCGTACCGGAATAGCCCTTGCGCTCGGCGGGATTGAAATAGCTGTGATAGTTTTTGGGAGCGAGGATTTCCTGATCTAATTGGTGCTCTTGGGCTTTGATCTCCTGTAAACCGATAACGTCCGGCTTTTCTTGATGGAGCCAGTCTAAAAAGCCCTTTCTCTGTATCGCGCGGATCCCATTTACGTTCCAAGAAATGATTTTCATGTCCTCAATCTAGCACAGGATCAGGACTTTTTCATCTCTAATTCGCGGGTGAGGAAGAAGCTAAGGACAGTACGGATGGCGACTAGAGCGCCTAGCTTGCCAATTGCATCCCAGGTAGGTGTAGCTACGGTGCGGATCAGATCAGCGGCAAGGAAAAATTCAATGCCTAAAATAAGTTTATGTCCATATTCCAAACGGAGGTTTTGCTCATGAGGTAGTTTCTTCTGAGGCTGGATGCCATTAAAGAGTTCTTTTTTGAGATATTTGACAGCAGTTTCCAGAGAAGAAGCAATGATGATCACTACACCAATACCATCAAAAAAGATCGAGAGCGGATTGACAATGTAGTGAAAGAGAAAATCCAATTCAATATGATTATTTATCCCTCTATTATAGCAGATTTTAGCTCTTGCTTGCAAGGATTAGCGCTTCAGGATATCTTGGTAAGGTATTTCTAAAAAATGAAAACTATGAATATTCCAAAAAAATATTGGCCGCTTTTAGCTTTTAATCTCCTGGCGGTTTTTGGCTTTGGGGCTTACTTCCTCAGTATTGGTAACTATGAGTTTATCATTTATATCTTTGTGATTTTGTTTTTCCTGGGATTGGTAATCGCTACTTTGGATAAGGTGAAGTACTCGATGACAGTGCTTTGGGGATTGAGTATCTGGGGACTATTACATATGTGTGGCGGTGGAATATTTATTGGTGAACAAAAACTTTATGCAGTAATGCTCCTGAATATTTCTGAGACTTATGCGATCTTTCGCTTTGATCAGTTTGTGCATGCTTTTGGCTTTGCGGTGGCGACTTTTGTGATGTTTGAGGTTTTGAAACCGATGTTAAATAAAAAAAAGGTCAGTAAATTTGGTCTCTGGCTGGTATTAGTAGCAGCGGGAACCGGCCTAGGGGCTCTCAATGAGGTGATTGAATTCACTGCAACCGTAGCACTGGAAGAAACCGGTGTTGGTGGCTATATTAATAATTCTATGGACCTAGTGTTTAATCTCTTTGGATCTGCCCTTGCCGGAC
>CAYMGN010000114.1:2646-3579 GCA_964389995.1 uncultured Candidatus Peribacteria bacterium
TGGATTGTTAACAAGCCTTTAAGCAAATATTTAAAGGCCCGGGCTTGAATTTTTGGCAGAAATAGCCTATAATAAGGGTAATATTTACTGTAAAAATAAAAACATGGCTGAGAAAAACACTACGACTCTTAGTTTATCGATTCTCTTTGCTTCACTGGTGATTTCGGGATCACTGATTTTCTTTGGTTTCCAAATCAATGGAGGCGGAGGAGTTGATGCTGATTCATTAAAGGTGGCCATCGAAGACGGGATTGAAGACTACGTACAAAACGCCCAAGCCGAGGCACAAGCTCAAGCACAGGGTGGATCTGCCGCTGCAGAACCGGAACGAGACTATAATGGCGACTATAGCGATGATGATGCAATTCTTGGAGACCCCAATGCTCCAATTACAATTGTAGAATTTTCTGACTACCAATGCCCATTTTGTATGCGCTTCTGGTCTGAAACTCTTCCGGAGATTAAAGAGAAATATATAGATACCGGTCAAGTAAAACTAGTATATCGTGACTATCCCCTTGCATCTCATCCTCAAGCCGACGAGATGGCTATGATGGCAGAATGTACCCGCTCGCTCACAGATGATGCTGGTTACTATGCTATGCATGATGCGATTTTTGCAGCCGGTGGACGATATGACGAAGCCTCTCTGACACAAGTCGCTGTAGATCTTGGAGCGGATGCAAATGAGCTGGCTAACTGTATGGAGAACAGAGAATTTGAAGACGAAATTTATGCTGATTTGGCCGATGGTCAAGCACTTGGTATCACTGGAACGCCAGGATTTATCGTTGGAAACCAAAAGATTTCCGGCGCTCAACCTTTCCGTGTCTTCGAAGAAGCAATCGAATCACAACTATAAGTCCATAATTGGGACTCAATGGAACTCTGGAAAAACCTTAAAAACCCGGTAAACCTCTTCATGGCGATGGG
>CAYMGN010000115.1:0-3541 GCA_964389995.1 uncultured Candidatus Peribacteria bacterium
CATCCTACCTCTCCTCCGAGTTGGTAGGCCAGTTTCATCTGCTTTACATTACCCGAAGTTGAGGCCTGGATAGAGACTATTTCTGAAAAATATGCCTTTTTTGCGGCGATGCCCGGAGAGCATTTTGTGGACTCCGTGATGAGATTGGGCAAGAGAAAAGCGCGTAAATATGAGCAGAAGCATGCGATCAAGGGAGTGGCTGTGCCGGAAAATTTTGATAAGGAGGCGTTTTTGGCTGATTTAAGGCAGCGGAAATCTCGAGGGCAATTCCGGGAAAAATTATTGGGTAATGTGCCCGGTAAGCCCGGTAGTCAGACGATTTATATTTAAAACAATACTGTCGACAAGAGCGTGGATTCTTGGAAAGTAATTATTGAGCAGGATGGATGGCATCAAGGATTTCACTTACAAGGTAATCTAGAATTAAGCTTTATCAAGGGAAAATTAGCTAGTGTGACTGAAATGCATGCTGGCAAGATTCGACCGAGAACAACTGAGGATAAAAATCGTGAAGAGCTTGAGTGTTTTGGGATTCATCTTGCTCATCTCTTCTTTACTCGTAATCCTTTAGAAAAGGCCGAACCGGTGCTCAAACAAGAACCGGTAAAACTGGAGCCAAACCCATTTAGGCCTGAAGAATCAACTCCCCCAACGCCTGTGGCTACACCGGGAAAATTGGCGCCACCGGTGATCAATATGGCAAATGGCAAACAATTAAAAGACGGTGTAACAGCCGACGAAGAAGGGCAGAAGCGTGAGCGGGAATCCGAGGATCTCAAGAAAAGCAATAGTGAAATTTTGAATTCTAATGAAACTTATCTGGCAGCGATCTTGAGTAGGGAAATCGAGATGAAAAATGTTGATTTCTCGCGAGTGTTTCTCTTTGAAGAAGTGCAGATTGCAGCCTTTGATGATGCGGAAATCGGCCCTTATAAAGACCATATCGGTTATCGACGCTATGAAGAAAATGAAGCACGGGAAATGCTGGAAATGGTGCTGAAAAATGTCGATAATGCAGACCTTATCAATGAATTAAACCTCCATCTGGGGACCACGGCTCCACATACGAAGATGACCGGTTACCGCAAGTCGCTGCGTAAAAATGTATACGGAGTGAGACAAAACAAGCGTTCAGCGGAGGCGACCAGTCGTTATCGGCTCTACCAAACCAGTACGAGGATGAACGATCTCGGCCAGCTCAACAGCTACAAAGGTCATCTATTGGTGCATGATCGAGATCCGGAGTTTAAAAATGGCGTAGAGGGAATGCAGTTTGGTTTGAATTCGCGGATTGTCTTTGTTTTGAAGGGGGAAAATAGTGAGCTTGAGGACTGGGAAAAGGCCTTAAGAAGACAAATGACTGCCGATCTGGAGGAAATGAAAGCCGCTCGGGAAAAGCTTGTGCTTTATCGTGATAATGCCAAGCTAAAGGCTGATTTATGGGAAGCAACGGCGAGAGAAATGGAATTGCGCTTTGTGGAAGAAAGTGATCTCGTGATGAAGAAAATTGAAAATTTGGAAAAAGAGCGGGAAAATAGCGGTGCAGAAAAGTCGAGTAAGCGTGAGGATGATTTATTGAAGGTCTATATGGGCGAAGGTCTGACGGGAACTGTGGCTGAGGATCTAGCCGGGATGCGTTCTGAAGCGGCAAGATTTAGGGCGGAAATGGAAACTTTGGAGGAAGAACTGGATCAGCTAGAGCGAGAACGGACCTCTATGAAAAAAAAGCTGGAAAGACTGCCGGAAATGGTGAGAAAAACTGCAGATTTGAGTTCTGTCACTCTTTCTCGAAACAAAGACCACGCCACTGCAAGCTACGCAATCGGCGATATGGATGTGGAAGAAACCTTTAATCACGGAGTCTACAAACAGATTGGGGAATTTTTGGAACGGCTAAATAAAAAAGACTAAGGTAACTGGCGGGCTAGCTGGAGAGTGCTAAAGAGATAGCCGATCAGGAGACAGAGAATCCCGAGGAAGTAAAACTGAAAGAGAAAGCAAAGATAGACAAAACCAGCGCCATAAGAAAAATCAAGGATTCCGCCCTGACGAGAACTAGCATAAAAAAGAGTAAAGGTAAGCAATAAGTAAAAAATCAGGAGTGATAGCATCAAGGGATTGGTGTAATAAAAAGACATTTTGAGGAGAATCAAAAACATTACGGAGCGGTCGGAGATCTGATCGAGGAGCCAACCGCTGCCGTTTTTTTCTTCTATTTGAGCGAGGGCACCATCGCAGACATCAAAAAAGAGGGAAAGCACCATAAAAATAACGAAAAGCCCATGATCAAGAAAGAGGAAGTAAGCGGCGAAAAGTCCAGTGATAAAACTGAGTAAAGTAGCTTGATTGGCGGTAAAACCGGTTTGGTGATTGAGAAAACGAAGTGGTGGAAGCAAAAGCCAATTCTTCAGATCTTTGGTGAATTGCTTAAATCTTAAAAGTATTTGCATTTTGGGGAGGGGGACCAGTAATATGAGTTTGATTTAATCTTAAGGGAAGCCTCTTCATTATGAAAGTGATAATTTTAGCTGCGGGAAGGAGTCAGAGGATGCAGCCAGTTGCGGACAAACCTTTGATCAAGATGATGGGCAAAACGCTTTTAGAGAGGCAGATTGAAACTTTGCAAAAAAATGGATTTGAGGAGCTGATTGTGGTTGGGGGGAAGCATAACCTGGCTAGTTTCGAGGTGATCAGTGCGAAATATGAAAAAGTAGCGGTGGTAGAGCAGGAAGATTTGGATGGGGGGATGAAAGCAGCGGTGTTGGATGCGGCAAAGCTAATGTCCAAGGATGAGCCGGTGATGATTTTTAATTGTAATGACTTTGTGGAGGACAGTGCCTTTGAGGAAGTGATGAGGGCTTATGAGGTGGGTGATGCGGAGGTTTATTTGTTGGGCAAGCAGGTGAGTGAGTATTTTCCGGGTGGTTATCTTAAGACTGACGAGGATGACTATGTGCATGGGATTGTAGAAAAGCCGAAGCCGGGGACGGAACCGAGTGATTTGGTCAATCTAGTAGTGCATCTATTTAAAAATTTTGGGGAATTTCTGCGTTATCTGGAAGGGGCTGAGAGCGATGCAGATGACCTCTATGAAGTGGCCCTGGACAATATGATCAATGATGGCGTGAAGATCAAAGCGGTGCGCTATGAGGGCTCCTGGCAAGCGCTGAAGTACCCCTGGCATCTCAATAGCCTCTTTGCGGTGCTGATGAAGGGGCAAGGGAGCAATATCAGTAGTGAAACGACCATTGCGGATAATGTGACGATAGATGGAGACGTGATTATCGAGGCGGGAGTGAAGATTTTTGAAGGGGCGGTGATCAAAGGACCGGTCTATTTAGGCAAGAATTCGGTGGTGGCCAACAATGCTTTGGTGCGGGGGAGTCATGTAGGTGAGGACTGTGTGATTGGTTATAGTACTGAGGTGGCGCGGAGCTTTCTCGGTGATGAAGTGTGGACTCATTCTAACTATCTCGGGGACAGCGTGATTGGCAATAATGTGGGATTTGGTGCCGGGGCGGTTACCGGTAATTTTAGGCTT
>CAYMGN010000116.1:0-3507 GCA_964389995.1 uncultured Candidatus Peribacteria bacterium
GGTGGTTAGTACTTGGGAGCAGTGGAGTAGTCAGTATCCGCAGACTGAGGTTTTGAGCCGGGATACTGGGTTTCAACGTGATTATCAAGCTCACCCTTATCCTAATTATCTGCAAAACGAAACGATTTACTTTCCTTTGAGAGAAACTGATTCTCGCCTTTCTCCTAAAACAATTATCTACGGCACATTGAACGAAAATCAAGCAAAGGCCTACCTCTCAAAAGAAAAAATCCCCCCTGAAGAAGGCCCCTATACCCAAAGCCTTTGGTTTGTTTGGTCAATATTTTACCCGCAAACCACCATCGTCGATCCCTAAACTTAAAAATTGCGTGCTCACACTACCATCTGTATAATAACTAACAAATCTTAACAAAAAGTTCTATGAGAAACCTTAACGGTATCAAAAAAATTGCCCTTTTAATGAGTCTAGTACTTGTTGTCAGCGGTTGTAATCTCTTCGGAGGTGGAGAAACTACAGAAGAAAACACCGGCACCCTCAACCAACAAGAAGATGCCGAACCACAACAAGACTCCAATGGTGTACCGGTTTCTATGCAAATCGGTGAAACTCAAGCAGATGACAAAAGCGAAACTGTCAGCCGCAGCAACAACGAAAGTCAAACTGCCGCTATGTATCTGGATTACAGCGCCGGAGATTCAACTTCAGCTATAAGCGGCGAAGATCTCGTACTCTACTTCGGAGCTGACTGGTGCCCAACTTGTAAACAATTTGAAGCGGAATTGGCAGACGAAGGTACCTTTGCCACTCTCCCAAAAAATCTCAAACTAGTACGCGTAGACTATGACGACAACGATTACCTCAAAGACCAATACGACATCGTTACCCAACACACTTTTGTCCAAGTAGACGCTCGCGGTAATGAGGTACAAAGATGGACTGGCGGCGGTGTATCAGAATTAAACTCTCGCCTCTAATATGATCGCCATCCTTTCTCCTTCTAAAACAATGGACTTTGAGAGTGCTCCTCCCACCAAGGAGTACTCTCAACCAAAACATCTCTCCGAAACCAAAAAACTGGCTCAAGAGATGAAAAAACATTCCGCTAAAGAAATAGCCAAAATGATGAAGGTCAGTGACAAAATCGCTGATCTCAATTACCAGCGTTTCCAAAAATTCAGCACCCCCTTTAGTTTGAAGAATGCGAAGCAGGCGATCTTTGCCTTTCAGGGAGATGTCTATCGCTATATAGACAGTGAAAACTACAACCAAAGCGAATTTGAATTTGCCCAGGATCACTTGCGGATCCTCTCGGGATTTTACGGACTGCTCAAACCATTAGACCTCATCCAACCCTACCGCCTGGAAATGAAATACCGCACTGATTTTTGGCAAACAGATGACAAACTGACAAAATCCATGAATAAAGACCTCGAAAAAGAAGGTTCCGGCCTCCTCGTCAATCTCGCTTCCAATGAGTACTCCAAACCACTCGATTTTAAAAAGCTCAATGCTAAAATCCTCAATATTAAATTTCAGGAAAAGCGTGACGGCAAATTAAAAACCATTGCCATTTATTCTAAACTCGCACGTGGGACCATGGCCAACTACATCGTCAAAAACAAAATCACTACTGCCGAAAAACTCAAAAACTTCAATCTCGACAATTACCAATTTTCCGACAAAGACTCCAACGAAAGAGAATTTACATTTGTACGCTGAATTGCTAACCTTAAAGCAAGTATTTAACACCTTGTTTTATGTTTCAGTTACCAGATCTCGATTACGATTTTAATGCTCTCGAACCTTACATCGATGGCAAAACTATGGAAATCCACCATGGCAAACATCATGCCGGATATACCAACAAATTAAACGATGCCCTCCAAGGTCACGAAGCTCTTGCCGAAAAAGGCATCGTCCCCATCCTCCAAAATCTCGACCAATTACCGGAAGATGTCCAAACAGCCGTACGCAATAATGGAGGCGGTTACTACAATCACAAACTTTTCTGGAAAGTAATGAGCCCAAATGGCGGCGGCCAACCAACCGGCAACCTCGCAAACGCCATCACCACCGCCTTCGGCGACTTCTCTTCATTCCAAGAAAAATTCTCCGCCGCCGCCGCCACCCGTTTTGGCAGCGGATGGGCCTGGCTCTGCAAAGACGCTAACGGCAACCTCACCGTCAACTCCACCCCCAACCAAGACAACCCACTAAGCTCCGGGCTCACTCCCCTCCTCTGCCTCGACGTCTGGGAACACGCCTACTATCTCAACTACCAAAACCGCCGCCCGGACTACATCGATGCCTGGTGGAATCTCGTAAACTGGGAAGAAGTGGCAAAAAACTTTGCAGCCTAAAGATTTTTGCATACAATAGACCCAATCAATTAATTCACCAAAAATGACAATGCTTTATTTATTAGGAGCCCTGGCGGTGATCGCCGTCGCCATTGTTGGCATCTACAACAGCCTCGTCCGCCTCAAAATCAAGGCCGAAGAAGCCTGGTCCGACATCGATACTCAACTAAAGAGACGTTATGACCTCATCCCCAACCTCGTGGAAACGGTCAAAGGTTACGCCACACACGAAAAAGAAGTCTTTCAACGTGTGACTGAAGCCCGCACCGCCGCCATGGGAGCCGGCACCGTCGCCGAACAATCTCAAGCGGAAAACATGCTCAGCGGAGCCCTCAAAAGCCTCTTTGCCGTCGCCGAAAACTATCCCAATCTCCAAGCTAATCAAAACTTCCTCCAACTGCAAGACACGCTCAAAGAAGTGGAAGAACACATCCAACTATCTCGCCGCTACTACAACGCCACTGTACGTGATCTCAACACTAAGATCGAAGTTTTCCCCAGCAACATCATCGCCGGCATGTTTAACTTCAGCAAACGCGAATTCTTTGAAATAGACGAAAGCGAAAGACAAAACGTCAAAGTCAGCTTCAACGACGACAAGAAGGAGGAGAAAAAGGAAGAAAAAAAAGAAGAAAGCAAAAAAGAACACAAAGAGGAAAAGAAAGAAGAACACAAAGAAGATAAAAAGTCTGAAGATAAAGAAGAGAAGAAAGAAGAATAAAATAGCATGAAGCTAAACAAAAAAAGCCTATCAAATTAGATAGGCTTTTTTATTTTTATCAGTTTCACTAAATCCCAAACTCCTCCCGCAGGTTTTCGATCTCATCACGGAGCTCGGCTGCCTTTTCAAACTCCATATTTTGTGAGGCGAGATCCATCTTTGCTTCCAGGCTTTTGATCAGTCTTTCGGCCTCGTCTTTTGGTACTTTTTTCAAATCGAGACGATTTTTGCCGTTTTCTTTCTTCTTCCCACCAAAATGACTGATGTCTCTAATCGCTTTCTTGATCGTTTCCGGAGTAATCCCGTGTTTTTTGTTGTATTCAATTTGCTTATCACGTCTGCGGTTTGTTTCGTCGATGGCTTTTTTCATCGCGTCAGTTTCTCGATCAGCGTACATGATCACATAGCCCTCTGCATTACGCGCCGCCCGCCCTATAGTCTGGATCAAAGAACTACTACTTCTC
>CAYMGN010000117.1:0-3415 GCA_964389995.1 uncultured Candidatus Peribacteria bacterium
AAGTTCAGGCTCAGGTTCGGGTTCGGTATCTAATTCCTCTTCTGATTCTAGCTCTGGTTCTAATTCAGGCTCAGATTCGGACTCCGGGGCGCTGACAGATTCAATTACTTCCGCGGAAGAATCGGTTATTGTTTCAACCGCACTGGTACTGGCCTCAATCAAAGCCGGTTCAGACTGAGAGGTAATCGAATCAGAAGCACTAATTCCGCTTTGTGACTGCTCCGGCACTACCGGCCTTGGAGTACCATATAGAGCCAACATATCCAACCTCAATTCTTTCTTGGCCTGACCATTGTTATCTTTGTTATCCGACTGGCCTTGACCGTTATTTTCTGATTGTCCCTGACCACGATTATCAGACTGCCCCAGTCCTTGTCCTTGGCCTACTCCATTATTATCTCTTGCACTTTCTGTGTCTAATTCATCAACCACACCATCCTCATTGAGATCCTCATCAACAAATCCATCACCATCACTATCCAGATCATGAAAGCCATTTTTATCTTCGTCCCCATCGACATAAAACTTTTTCTTACCATTACTATCAACATATTTCCGCTTACCAAAAGCATCTAAAACCGCATCCAATCCAGTACGATCAGCGGGGAAAACTTCCCGAAATAGATCAACGCTAGCCTCATCAACACCGTTTTGCGCAAACAAGCTAGTATAATTTGCTTTAATCAATCTCTGACCTATCTCCTCAGCTTGCTGACAATGAGTTTCAAAATCAAGACCAGCAAACAAATCATCTACAGTTGACTGGTTGTCCACAAGCTCCAAAGCCAAAGTGGTCATAGGCGTAATATTAGCAACGCTGGGATAATCCAAAGCACAAGAATAATAAAAATCGCCACTATTTCTATCCTCCACTCTCAACAAATAGGGCGGTGATAAATCAGGAAGATCAAAAAGATAATAACCGGTAATCGGATCTGTCATCGTCATTCTTTCTTCACCTTTGAGATCAACCAAGGTCACTTCTCCACTAATCGGCGCTCCCGTAGCTGCGGTCCCAAAAAGACTTTCTTCAAAACTCGGGGGCGGTGCCATGGACATCGACATCATCATATCAGTCTCACCATCCACCAAAACAATCATCAAAGTAGAAGTATAATGACCGGCAAACGAACCAGCAGGAATATTTAAAACCATCCGCCTCACATCAACAGTCCCCTCCGCCGGACAAGTGACCGAAGAAGTGAGGTAATTTTGAGCTGTCGCGCTCATCACCATGCCATAGTCGAGCGAATCACTATAAAAAGCGGAATTAAACTGATATTTATCGACATCGGCAGAAGCCACGCAACTGGCCACCGAATCAATATCCAAAACCGCCGAAGCACTATCTATCGCCTTCGTCGCCGCGAGATAACCGGTAGCACTAGCATAATTGGAATAAATACTAAAATTGTTCAAATCAATACTGCCCTGCGTTTGCGAACCCAAAGAACCGGAATAAACAAAATCACCACCATCACTACTAGTCATATAGACCTGCAATCTAAAACCGTCCGTAGTGGTAGAATCACGAAAATGCAAATAATCCACCCCATCGCTATAATCCCAAGTCAAAGTCTGATCAAAAGGAGCCATAGTCACATACTGACCATTAAAATCAATATCATTACTGGAATTAAGATCACCATAAGTGGTCAAAACAATCTCATTACCAGCGGCCACAACGCCCTGATCCAAGGCCTGACTAAAAAGATGCACCCCCAGAATAAAACTGGCGATACCCAAGAAAATCAGAGTGAAATTTAAGTTTTTTATTTGCCTCTTCATAAGAACATTCTAGACCATTTGCGACAATCCTCTCAACAAGAAACCAATGAGATATGAAATAGAAGCGGCAAAACCTCCAATCAACATCACTTCCATCCCGGAATACAACCATCCTTTCGAAATAAAACGAGACTTGATCGCTCCTACCAAAAAGAGCGCAAATAAAGTAGAAATACAAGTAACAACAAACAGAGCATCTTCACTAAAATCAATCCAACCACTCAAAGTATAAGCAATCAATGGCACAAAACCGACTAAGATGAAGGAAATAAATGTAGCCAAAGCGCCCTTGATAGGATTGAGATTTTCTCTCGTTAAGTTATCTTTATTTAACAAAACAAAATCAAGATAGGCTTCCTGATCGTCAAAGAGGTTTTCCGCTGTTTTACAAGAACCCAATTTTTCACAGCCGAGATCTTTAAAAATTGCTAAAAGTTGCATTTGAGCATGTTTGGGATCTTCCTTGTATCTCTGCAGTTCTTTTTCTCTCACACGCTCGTACTGATCGTTTTCAGCTCGGTCACTAAGAAACTTACCAGCCGCCATCGAAAAACCATCGGCAAACAGATTGGCAAAACCCAAAATCAAGATCACCCACACCGGCATCGAAGCACCTTCTACCCCAGCAACAACGGCAAAAGTTGTAACTGCTCCATCTATTCCCCCATAAACAAAATCTGGCAACCAATTGTATTTTTTCATCGCTAATGCTAATTTATATCAGTCCCTATTATAGTAAAGTTTTCTCAGAATGAAAACAATAAAGCTATTTTTGCTCTCGACCCTCCTGATTGTCAGTCTCACTGCTTGCCAAAAAAAAGTAAAAATTGAACAAAATCCCCCGGCCACTATCCAAGACATCCTCGCCGGTGATTCTCAGAGCGCAAAATACATGGATTACGATCAAGCCAGAGCCCATCAGGCAAGAAAAGATGGCGAAAGAGTAATCTTATTTTTTACGGCCAACAATTGCAGACAGTGTGAAGAAAGCGAAGAATCCATCATCAAAAACATCATGGAGCTACCAACGGATATCCAGATATTTCGAGTAAACTTCAATAGTGATGACGAGATCGTCGAAGAATACCAAATCGATGAAGCAGGGTATTTCATCCAACTTAATCACGCTAACCAAATCGTTGCAAAATGGCAGTATGGGGACAGCGACATTTTATTAGAGGAACTCACAGACTAGTCGGACTTTTATTGTTCTGCTTGATCTCTTTTAGTGCTTGCCACAATGGGCCAAGTGCTCAGTTAGACTATCAACAAGGCTGCCGTAGCGACCTCTGCCCTCCAGCGATCACCAACCCTCAATTTGAGACTAGACAACTAGCCGATTCTTGGCTTGATCCGGGAGACATGGTCTTTGGACTAGTCGAGGGCGAAACAATCAAGGCCTACCCCCAAAAAATCCTCAACTGGCATGAAGTGGTCAATGATCAGGAGTTTTTGATTACTTACGGCATTCTTTCGCATAGCCCGGCCGCTTATCGTAAAGGCACCACAGAGCTCTACAAGGTTTCTGGGAAGCTGCAGTACAATAATCCTTTGCTTACCATCGAGGGCTCAGACCTTTGGCGACAGATTGATGGGCGGCATCAGGTGGACCCGGCGAAAAATTTGG
>CAYMGN010000118.1:0-1255 GCA_964389995.1 uncultured Candidatus Peribacteria bacterium
TCATTATCCTCTTCCTCTACATTTAGTACTTGATAAGGCTCGCGCTTTCGCTGGCGCCGAGCCCAAGCATATATCTGTGAACTATGCATTCCGAACTGATCCGCCAACTCTGCGACCGGAACGCCAGCTTCGACCACAGATTGACACCGGTCCTTAATCGACTGAGGCCAAAACCGTGATTTGCGATTGAGGCGAAATTCATTGATGGCTGATTTCAAACTATCTATTTGGTGTGAAAATTCATGCATGGCATACCTCCTGTGAAGAAGCCGCATGTTAATCAAACTAATTGGTATTGGGAAGATGCGCTATTGCACGGGGTACACAATACCATGTAACAAAAGAGGTCATGTTCATTGAATTATTTCTTTTTTCAGTCGTAAACCAAATGTCATCTGGATATATTCTGACATAAGACCGCTGAGTTACAAAGCCAATCATTTGACGATGAATACTGTGCGACCTTTCACGCGCAATATTGGACGGAACGGAGCTTTAATGTGCTAAAATAATTAAGGAATTCTTAGCAAATCTGACCAAGGTTTTTAGCAAAGATGGCTCACGAGTCCACGCCATTTCTGGTTTCCTCTAGATTGCCGAGAGCTGCCGCGATAGACTTTGCAGAAGACATTAGGTATACGCCCACTCAAGAATCCTATGGTAGACGATGAGATCAAGAAATTGCGATTCAACCGAGTTAGTTCCCATCTTCAAGAGAATTGACTTATATTTCAAATCGTATGGTTAAGAATGCTCTCTAATTCTATAATGGCCTTTTCAGGATTATCTGAAAAATAGTTTTGCAGCACTAAGAAACGGTTTCCAACTTTTTTAATACCGATTATGTTTTCTA
This sequence comes from uncultured Candidatus Peribacteria bacterium, assembly GCA_964389995.1. Lineage (GTDB taxonomy): Bacteria > Patescibacteriota > Gracilibacteria > UBA1369 > LOWO2-01-FULL-3 > CAYMGN01. The sequence goes on from CAYMGN010000118.1 coordinate 854, forward strand.
CGCCATTTGCTCCTACGTATTGGAAAATACTCCAACCCCCTGGTCTTCTATAAACAGCTGGTTCAGCTGCAACATCTCCAGCTGCAGCCCAAAAGGCTCTTTCTATCGTGTCGACTTCTAAAAAGTAAAAATGAAAAATAATCTCACTTGCGATATGCATCAATCCTTCGCTATCATCATTCCATATAAACTTGGAGAATACTGTTGGCCCGATATAGTCATGAAGTTCCTCTTTTTTAAGGTCCGTTTTCTTTAATCCAAAGTAGGAAAATCCCATAAAACCAATATTTTCAGGGCAGGATCGAGGTGGTTTTGTTTGGGGATCGGATATAAAATCTTCAATGTCGTCTCTAATACAAAAATGATTGTGGATACTGCCATGAGCAAGGTGAGGAAATTCGT
>CAYMGN010000118.1:1265-3163 GCA_964389995.1 uncultured Candidatus Peribacteria bacterium
AAGAGTAGGAGTTTTCAAATCTCATTGCTACCCTTTCAGCAAAATATGGAGGGGTTACTGGATCCATTCCGCCAGAAATAAAGACAGTAGGTGTTTTAATATTGCGCTCAGATAAAGGATGCGTAGGTTTCACAGGGAAGTCAGTGCAAAACTCAAAGGCGCTGCCGTTTTGATCTGACACTGAAAATTCAGGAAAAATCGGATTATAGTCGTAATTATATGACTTAGTTTGCTGGCGATGACCGCATGTCACGGTCCAGTATTGAAAGTCTACCGCTCCATCTTCATTTTTTTTACTATTTGCTTTGTTGAGCCATAAGAACATCCATCCCTGATCTTCATCATTATGCAGGCTTTCAATCAAACTGGGAATTACCATACGAAAACTGGCTTGATAAGATAAATCAAAAACCATCGACATGAAATCGTTTTGATTGATAGTTATATACTTTGTTGTATCTCCTAGATTGATAGCAAGCTGCTTCGGTTGGGCTTTTAATCGTGCTAATAAGCCAGAAAAATTCAACTTGAAATTGGGAAAAAGCTCTTTGCATCTTAAGTCTTGTTCACAACTTTCAAATACAATTTCCATTATGTAATTAAAGTTTTTCCCGTAAAATGCTCTTTTCTTTTCGTAACCATAAGGGAGTACTCCATCTAGAATCATACTTTCCAAATTAGCTTCGTAATTTTCAACCAAATACTGTCCAACCATGGTGCCATAAGAAGCACCGTAATAACTATAAGTAGACTCGCCAAATACTGTAGTCATGATATAGTTGACGTCCGAAGCAATCTCGCTCGTGTTGATAGCATTTAGATTGACCTTTTGACCTAATTTTTCAAAGCAGTGACGGACATTTTGATCAATTGCGTCACCTTCAAAATCATTAGGATTACAAAACAGTGAATGGTCGGTTAGAAAAGAACCCCTTTGCTCCACAGCAACTAGTCGATGTTTTGAGAATAGCCCTGTTTCTCGATAGGAGATCAACATTCCCATGCTAGACCCTCCAGGACCTCCATTCATCATAGCGATAGAAGTTAGTGATACAGGCTCTTCAAAAGGCTCTGCGACCAAGTAAGGGATATTGAGTGTCTCGTCCGCTTCAATGCTTTGGGTATAAAACAAAGGAACTTTTGCAACACCACACCAAGTATTTGCTCTATTATACTCGGGAACTAGTTTTCTAATTCTATCTGGACATTGAGAAAACTTAGGATGCTCCTCAACTGAAGGTTCTTCTTGATTAGCTGCAAGCTCTGACAGAGGATCACTCAAGCTACATGCTGTAACCGTCATAAAAAGCATACTTACTAAAAGTAGTGTTTTTTTCAAAATCGTTCCCAAAGAAAGTTTAATCAGACTTCACCTAACAAGAAGACTCTTAGGCAACAATTGTGCCATTTGGTTGGCGTTTGATATCGTGAATTAAATCGCTATTATATAATTTATATTTCTTGATAGAGAAAACGATAATCGTCTGACGACCCAAAAGAAAAAACCCTTTCCAACGAATTTCAAGAGCTGCAAAAACCGCAATCATTCGCAAGCCAAGCCGAAATTTGCATAGAATATCTCGAATTTAAAGATCCTTTAGAATCTGCGAGGGACAAATTTGTAAAGACATTGATCGACTGTCAAATCATTGAGTCGAACTCTTTTCTAAATCACTGAAATCTGATACTCCGACTTAATTTCCCAATGGCTTTAATCTTGCTATTGATCTCGCTAGTAAGTTTAATTTAATTACAAATCACAGAAAATAGCACAATAAAATTAGGGACAAAAGGAAAGCAGCTGATCCTGGCTATGAGGGTAAAGCCTGCAGGACAATCAACCTCTAACCCGGATTTCTCATAAAAAAACACCTGCAATCCAATCAAACCTTTGAGAT
>CAYMGN010000119.1:0-965 GCA_964389995.1 uncultured Candidatus Peribacteria bacterium
TCCCTCCTGTACTTCCACTCCCTTGATCGGCAGGGAAACAAAAAAAGTAGTACCCCCGTTTTCTTTTGATTCAAACCAAATATTACCGCCCAATAACTCCACTAGTTTAAAAGTGATATACAAACCCAAACCGGTTCCTTCCGTATCCATCTTGGAAACATTGGCCGCACGAAAAAATTTCTCAGAAATCCGTCTCTGCTGCTCCTCAGGAATCCCCATCCCATTGTCCTTCACTTCAATCAAAATATTCTCGTCATCTACACTAAGAGTCAGATCTACAACTCCTCTCTGCAAAGTATACTTCAAAGCATTGGTCATCAAATTAGACAAAATCTCATTTACAAGCTTGCGATCGGTTCTAATCTTTGGAAGATCATCCGGTTTATGAAACTGTAAAAGATGCCCCCTTTTTTGCACCAAGGGCTCTAACTCCTTAATCAAAATTTCACAAAGACTCAACAAATCCACATCCTCCGGTTTGATATAAAGCTTACCGGTTTCAATCCGACTGATATTGAGCAGACTATTGACCAGATCTGTCATGTGCAAGGCAGAATCATAAGCGTTTTGAATGAATTCTTTTTGCTGTTCATTGAGTTCTCCCAAACCTCCCTTAAGCTCCACTTCCAAAGACCATTTAATCGCCGTCAAAGGCGTACGCAATTGATGAGAAGCAAGCGAAATAAACTCCGACTTCATCTTATCAGCCTCATACTCCTTGGTCACATCCTTAAAAACAACGATACAACCGATAATATTCCCCTCACTATTATGGATCGGTGAAGCACTATTGGCCACATGGATAATATTTTTTTCATCAAAAGCCAAGATGGTGTCGTTTTTGAGATAGGTGACCTCATTTTGATTGATTGCTTTTTCGATGAATTCGTTATTGGGGGCCTGATCTTCATTGCGAATAAAGCGAAAAACTTGATCATAACATTTACCTTTAACGTGCTCTTCAT
>CAYMGN010000119.1:975-3149 GCA_964389995.1 uncultured Candidatus Peribacteria bacterium
CAGCCCCCAACAATTTAAGAGCAATTCTATTCACAAAAGTAATCCTCCGCTCCTTATCCAAAGTAAAAGCCCCATCACCAATACTATTAAGCGTAGTATAAAGCCTTTCTTTCTCCTCTTTTAACTTCTCGTTTTTTTCATTTAACTCTTTCGAACTCAGATCTAATGAACGCTCAATCAAAGCACGATCCTCATCAAAATGCTGATAAGTATCGCTCACCATTTGCATCAACTTTTGATAGCGCTCATCCTCCGGAAACTCTCCAGCAAAAGTCTTACGCAACTGTCTCTCTAAAATTTTATGAATTTCCATCTTAAACTTCGTAAAAGGTTGTAATGGTCATTGTTTGGTTGTGGAGACGACACTGCCTCTCAGTAGCTGCTGTCGGACAAAGCTCCCCATAAGAATAAAAACCAATTATCGCTGCGTCCGGCCCCACATTATAACGTACGGCTTCAATTTCTTCTTCTACGCGCTCTTTTAGAACCAGCTTCCGGCCCACACAACTCACTAAGACAGCTAACTGCGCTTTGCCATCAGAAAGAGACTCTATACTCATAGTCGCCGCCGTGGCCGCTCCATCGATCAAACGCTCAAAATTTGCTTTCATTAATTGTGACTTCACACCTTGCGGCATACTCCCGGCAAAAGTCATACTCTGATCCTCTTCACTGACTGAAAGCACAGTCCTCACCACCTCAATCTCTTCCCCTTTGGAGTTTTCTAATTTCAAACTCATCGGAAAAAGTAAACCTGAACTTGGTAACTCCGCCGCCTTATCACCCAAATACTCCTTATAAAGTTCCAGGGCCGGCTTGCCATCGATCTCATACAACACATTACCTTCAGATTTAGTAATTTCCCGCTCCGGACCAAAAGCATCCCAACCCCCAAGCGAACCATAACCAACACGCAAAGCATCACCATAAAAACCAACAACAATCACCTTGCCACTAACCGGCACAGCATCCAATCCCACTACCGTCTCCTTAAAATCACTACCATCACCTACCAATCCACCAGTGACAGAAACTTCATCCGGCAAAACCTCCGTCAGACCTTTAACTAAATCAGTACCATCAACCTTTAACCCATCTGAAAAAAGCATCACATGCACCAGTCTTTCATGCGGTAATTCGCTAGCCAATTTCTTCCCTACTTCCATACTTTCACCACTATCAGAAATCTCCGTCTGAACAAATTGCAACTCAGTCTTATCAAAAGAAATCGCCGCCAAAGTAATACTTTCATCATTAACTTGCTCATCATGAATCTCACCAGCCGTACTCCCCATAATCACATGCGCTTCCCCATAAAAATTCTTAATTTCCTCAAAACGCGCCTGATCACTAACCACACCACGCGCACCAAAAGCCAAAACCAATTGCGGCGGCTTGGCAAAATCAACCTCCACCAAAACTTCCCAACCCCCATCACTAGTCCATTTACGTTGTTCTACATGCATATTTCCTAAGTTAAAAAACAGGCCACCTCTTACAGTAGCGCACTACAAAGCATCAACTCAAAAAAAAGTCGATTTAGAGCTTGCCTTATTTGGGAAGGGTTTTGTTGTTAAGCTAATTATTTTAACCTTACTTACCCCAAAGCCTCCGCTATCAACCCCATCACTTCCAAACGCTCAAAATCCTTTAAAAGATAGTGCCTCACACGGGGATTTTGATTACGCTCAGAATGATTAGGGATAGTCATTCTCTGACCATTTACCGGACTGACATACTTTGCATGACTACCGGATATCGCCACCGGTTCACCCATAATTTTTTCCACTGCTCTTTGGATTTCAGACACCCGTTTACCCTTTAACAAGACCTTCAAATCCTCCTTAACAACACCTTCTCTCACATCATCATCCCCCTCGACAAACTGATCAAGATCCAAATTTTCATCAATTTCTGATTCTGCAACTGGTTTGTAAGCATACTCCTCAATCAATGCCGCATTTTGTTGTTCAATTCTTGTGGCCTCGATTTCTGCTCTAATTTTTGCCCTAGCCTCCATTTGCTCAGATTGCCTTTGACTCCGAGCCTCCATCGCCTTAAGCACCCGCCCCCTCACATTTAAAGGCGCATGATGTTGAAAATAAGACAGAAAGATTTTTGGGTACTGTTAAGCAAACGAAACTGAGTTAATAGTTTTTGCTAGGAACGAAGCG
>CAYMGN010000120.1:0-1762 GCA_964389995.1 uncultured Candidatus Peribacteria bacterium
ATCTCAAAGGTTTGATTGGATTGCAGGTGTTTTTTTATGAGAAATCCGGGCTATCAGAATGTTGGCGGAATTCACAGCTGGTGGATAAGATGGTGCTTTATCAACATTGATAACTCTTGGAAGGGTTGTATGATTTGAGGTTAAGGCCTTCTTGAGGAACCTTGCAGCGGCTAATTGATCTCTGTGAGCAGAGAGATAAAAATCAATGGTATTACCTTCTTTATCAACCGCCCGATAAAGATACATCCAACTCCCTTTAACTTTGATAAAGGTCTCATCGAGCTTCCAAGAGTCTCCAGTTTGACGCAGTTTGGGCCTCGTTCTTTTGTCAATCATAGGTGAATATTCGTGAACCCAGCGCATGATTGTTGTGTGAGCCATTGCAATGCCACGCTCTTGCATCATTTCAACAAGATCTCGATAACTTAGTGGATAGCGAAGATAGCAACGGGTACAGAGGAGGATAATATCAGATTGAAAATGCTTCCACTTGAAGTCTTTGGTCTTGCTCACAGGTACCTCAATGACGTTGGTAAGATTGGCACTGTAACAAGGTTTCGGGATTTATGCACCAGGGCCGGTTTTTTGGTGAGTAGACATACCGACAATCCCCAAAATTTATGTTCTAGGCTACTTCCCTCTTTTTCCGAGCTTGGTCCAGATCATATTCAGCTTGAATTCGCACCCACATTTCAGCTTCGGTATCCAAGACTCTTTCTAGGTCTAGAGCAAAATCAGGACTGATAGATCTTTTGCCATTAATAATCTCATTAACCTTACGATGAGCGCACCCAATCTCTTCAGCTAATTTAGTTTGAGTCCAACCAAGTTGAGATAAATAGATCTCATTTAATATTTCTCCAGGATGGACTGGATGTGGATTCTTTAGCATATTAACCTCTGTGATAATCTATAATTTCAACATCAAAAAACTCACCATCTTTGAAACCGAATACGATTCTCCAGCCACTAGACTTATGTATCGTAACGCTCCACTGGCCTTTTCTATCCCCTGTAAGTTTGTGTAATCTGACATCAGGTGGACTACCCTTGATTTTAAGGTTTTCCAGCTTTGATGATGCATTCATCAATATCAATAGAAACCTCGCTCTCCTCCACAGTTGTTTTGGAAGTTTTTTAGATTGCTTTGTTTTCCAAATATCGTTGGCAATCTTGCCCTTGAGGGAGCGAATACCCATGCTAACCTCCTACAGGCTGTATTATTACACTATTCGGCATAATGGGTCAAATAATTTAGAAGAAATTTGGAGGATCGTAGTCCCTTGTAGTACTCTATGCTTTTGAGACGAGTAAATACAGTGACTTATGAGAACAGCACCGCCTCCACCATCTCAGTAATTTCAACGTGTTATTCGAAATTTTCTACAGGGTAACGTCGGAGCCAGCTGTAATAACTTGAGCGATGAACCCGCACACTAATATGTCCGAAACAAGCGGTCCAAGAATGCGATTCATAGTTTTTCGCCTAGCAATTTGCTGGATTGCTTGATCCACTTGTTAATTGGTGCTCCGAGGTGAGTTCCAGCGCTGAATAAAAAGCTTAGTCGAGACTCGATTGTATCTTTGATGCTTTTTTTGCTACCGATTTCCTGCGATCCTTTGCGTACTTTACGAGTCTTGGCTTTAGCCATTTTCTTAACAGAAGATCATCTATTGCCCAATGGCCTAGGGTCTCTATGCAATTGATGATCACGATCCAGTCATCACAGTTTGCTAGGGTTTCTTTCAGTTTTTCAATGGC
>CAYMGN010000120.1:1772-3102 GCA_964389995.1 uncultured Candidatus Peribacteria bacterium
TTTGGCGTTAACTGATCTTCTAGTTGCAGACACAAAAGTGCGTATGTCCATAAAGCCGATGGTTGTTGTAGTTTTAGGACTCGCTTTGAAAACTTTGTGTACCACTGCTTGAACCATTCAGGGTGGGATAAAAATATCCGTTTGAACGAGCTCGATACTCTCAGGCGGACCACTTCATCATCACTATCATATGCTTGATAGAGTTGGTTCATTCTATCGGGCGAAGCCAATACCAGACTAACGACTGCCTCTGTTTGCCCTAAAGAATTGTGATGTCCACCGGTGAGCATCGTGACAAAATCAACAGGCATACTGGTGCCTCTCATTCGGGGCTGCGATTTGGCAATTCGCTTGTTCTTTCATTGTTATCTCCTTTATACAGTGCACGATTCACTGCTGTGATTGGGCCATCGGCCAATCGTTTTGGATCTTTACACCAGCTCTAGGACTCACTTAGACCAAAAAAGTTGGGATCTGTTGTCTAACAGAATTTCAATCACCCGGACTCACATCTTTGGTGCCAAAAACCGGCGGATCACACTTAAAGACCACTCAGGATTGAGGGTTAAGAAGTTATGACCCATGTTCGCAGCCATAACATGTTGGGTTTGCTTCGGCATAAGCTGAATATGGTGTTTTTGTTGAAAGTTAAATCCCGCCAAACTGCATTCACTACTCAAAAAGAGCATACCGCCCCTATAGGCTGCAATCCCCTTAGTCAGTTCGTGAGTGAAAGCCTCTGGATCATCAAAAACAGGCTTCAGCATGGCATCAAATGCATCGTAGCCGGCACGGACAAAACTTTGATCAGGCATGGCCTGACCTGGACATTGATAGGGGGGACCAGGTTGGTTGCGGTTGAGTACCTCCGTCATGACGAAGTCAAACCGCTCGTGGCCGTCATGGGATTTAACAAAGGGTACCAGCAAAATTCGCCCTGCCATAAAAAACACATCTCCAAAACCTTGATGCTCTTTCATTTGGTCAACAAAATCTATGGCAGCCCTCTTATGCAGCATACCGGGCTCTGCAGCTATTAAGTTTGATACTCGCTCGGGATGACGGCCCGCATACGCCACAGCCAACATGGCCCCCCAAGAGTGCCCGATAAGAATCGCTTTCTTTTTTGGTGCAAAGTGATCAACTATATACCCCAAGTCTTCCACGCTTTTTTCTAAAGTTAGAAACCGTTTTTCAACTCTGGGGGATAGGCCGGTCCCACGCTGGTCGTAGAAAACTGAGGGGCCGGGAGTTTTAGGACCACCTTTTATGTACTTGAGAGTCCCTGGTTTTTCGGACACAAACTAGTTAACACTTAGGCCATAAGGCG
>CAYMGN010000121.1:0-2903 GCA_964389995.1 uncultured Candidatus Peribacteria bacterium
GCGGTGAATATGTTCCTGGGTCTTGTACTCACCGCCCGTCACACTATGAAAGGAGGGGGCGCCCGAAATACCCTTAGCTTTTAGCGGGGTCCTAAGGTGAAACCTCTGATTGGAGTGAAGTCGTAACAAGGTATCCGTAGGAGAACCTGCGGATGGACCACCTCTTTTTAGAGACCTAGGTTTGCACTTAAGCAAACCGATGATCGAGTCCGAGACAATTAATAGTCTCATGCAGGCTTTCTCTATTACATTCTGGATGTTAGTGCCACATAAAAGGAAGCGATCGAAATTCGCTTTTTTTAATTATTTAATTTTTATTGTGTGGAAAGATTTGGTCCGCGAGCAATCTCAGGCTATCGAAAAAAACTATCCGAAATTTATGCGAGGTGTATGGTTTTGTTTTTCCACAGGGGGCTTATGGTCATCCTGATCGAAGAATAGTGCATGGTTTGGCAGGGTTTCATAGTTCTGATAGAGGGATTTTGGATGTTGAACTAGGAGATATTTTAGCTTTGACCAGTGAGCATGTTAACTTAGAGGCAATTAGACCTATTGAGTTAACGGGTGTTGTTGAGATTAATGAAGAAATCCGCAATCAAATTGTATTGGTGGGGGTATGTCCAGGTAGTTTACCAAGGGGAGCCTTGACCGGTTCAGTCAGAAAGGCGCTACAGGTAGAGAAATTTCAAAGCACAAAAAACGAAGCCAAAACACCTAAAAACGGTGATATCGTAAACTTCAAAAAAAATAACGGCATCTGGCACCTCGAAAAAAGTTCGTCCCCTTTATCACTAATAGACTACGAAACCCCGGGTCGAAATCCCTAATCTAAAACCTCGCGAGTTTCAAGCGCAGCGAGAAACGAGCACAAAAAGACTCCTAAAGAAAACCAAAAAACTCAACCCAACCAAAACTTCCACGAGTTTCAAGCAAAGCGAGAAACGAGACCAAAAAAAAGCCTAAAGAAAACCTAAATCACCACTCAACCAAAACCTCAACGAGTTTCAAGCACAGCGAGAAACGAGACCAAAAAAGGGCCTAAAGAAAACCGGGAGGGTCGATTCAACCGAGAGGCCCAGAATCATCAGAAAACACAAGATTGCGCCGAAGCAAGAGATTTTTTTGATAAGCGCACATACGGTGCGTGTTCAAAAAAATACTCGCAGCCTGAGGTGCAAGATTGTGTTTTCTGATGATTCTGGTGGAGCTGGAGGGATTCGAACCCTCTACCTCTACGGTGCAAGCGTAGCGCTCTAAGCCAAGTGAGCTACAGCCCCATAATGTTTTTTTTGCCAGCTAATTCTACGAAAATATTGTGACAAAATCAAGCCTATTCTTATTCTTTAGTGCTGGACTTGGGAGAGAATGATGTTATCCTTTGAACATAAAGACTACTTATGCCCAAAAAAAACGATAAAATAATTACTCTTCTCGATATTGAGACTAGCGGTCCAAATTATGGCCATGATCGTATTATTGAGTTGGCTTTCGTTCAAATTAAAGAGGGGAGAGAGGTCGGTCGATTTGAGACTTTAATTAATCCTGAGTCTAGTGTTTCGCCTTTTATTCTCAATTTGACGGAGATTGATCCTCGGGCTCTGGAAAAAGCTCCAGTATTTGAAGATGTAAAGGATGAGGTTTTTGAGAGGATTTCCGGGACGGTGATTGCTGCTCATAATGTACGTTTTGACTACGGCTTTTTAAAGGCTGAGTTTAAACGTTTTGGTATGAATTTTATCGAAGATACTTTGTGTACAGTTCGTTTGTCTCGTAAGCTTTTTCCACATTATCGCAAGCATAGTTTAGATGCCTTGATAGAACGCTTTAATTTTGTTTGTGCGAGTAGGCATCGCGCAATGGGGGATGTATTGGTTTTAAAGCAGTTTCTCGAGCTCATTGCCGATGAGTTTGAAATAGAGGTAATGGAAAAAACTTTACGAACTTTGCAAAAGAAGATGACCTTACCTCCTAATTTAGCAAAGGAGGATATTGCTGCTATTCCTGAATCTCCAGGGGTATATATTTTTTATGGTGATAGTAATTATCCGCTATATATAGGTAAGAGTAAAAATTTACGGAAAAGGGTGTCGTCCCATTTTTCTACAAGCAATACTTCTAGTCGTGAGTTTAAGATTTTTTCACAGATTAAAAGGATAGAGCATCGCTTAACGGCCGGCGAATTGGGCGCTTTGATGTTGGAGTCACGATTGATTAAAGAGATGGAGCCTTTGCATAATAAGCTTTTAAGGCGTTCTCGTAATTTATTTGTGTTGCAGGAAGTTACAACAGAAGCGGGATATAAGAGTGTGAAGTTGCTAAGACCTGATAAGATCGAGCTGTCTGAAATGGGAGCTGTGTTGGGTATTTTTAAAACAAGGAAAAAGGTTCAGGATTTTTTTGTAGAAGTTGTCAAAGAATATGAGCTTTGCCCCCAGGTCCTAGAGTTTAATGCTAAGAAAAAGAAGGGGGCGTGTTTTTATCAACAGTTAGGGCGTTGTCACGGAGCTTGTATTGGTGAGGAAGCAGTGGGGGATTACAATGCAAGATTTGAGGATGCCTTTGCTAAAAAGCGAGTGGCTCAATGGCCTTTTTCTGGACCAATCTTGATTGAGGAAGCTCATCAAGAGGATAAAAACTCGGGGGAGCTCTATGTGTTTGATAATTGGTCTTTGGTGGCGGCGGGCGCTTTTGAAGATCAGTATCTACATTTGAAAAAAAAAGAAGAGGTGATTTTTGATAAGGATTTGTATAAAATGGTGAGGCAGTATATGAAAAGACGTGATCGAAAAATTAGAAAGATTAGCGATCATGAGCTTCAACATTTATTTAATTATCAAGAATTTAATGTTTGAAATTTCAATTACCCTAATTTTTGTAACTTTGGTTTTTCCTCTTGGTAATTA
>CAYMGN010000122.1:0-2832 GCA_964389995.1 uncultured Candidatus Peribacteria bacterium
ATCAATTTGTGGAGGCTATTGCCAACGGTAGTGAGGATTTTGAGGGGGAGGAAAAAGTGAGTGCGGACCTGAAAGAGAAGATTAAGGCGGTGCCAGAAGGAGCTTTTAAGGTTTTATGGCTTGGTGGATATAACACTTGGGTGGATGAAGAAACTTTGTTTAAAGGTTTGGAGATGGCGATGAGGGAAATACCAGAGTTGCATTATCTATCAACCGGAGGGGCGATTAAAGGATTGGACGAGAGTACTTTTGGGCGTTTTTATAAAATGGTAGAGGAGAGTGAGTTTAAAGAGCGATTTCATTTTTTGGGGTGGGTAGAGACTGATGAGATAACTTATATATATAGGAGTGTTGATTTGGGGATGAATGTAGATCGAAAGTGCCCGGAGACATGGGCGGGAGCGAGGAATCGCATTACTGAAATGATGAAATACGAATTGCCGGTGGTGACGACCGAGGGGAGTGAAGTAGTGGAGGCTGTAGTAAAGGCTGAAGCGGGATTAGTGGTGCAAAGTGGTGAGGCGCAAGCATTGGCGGAAGGGCTAAAAAAGGCCTATCAAGAGTTTGAAGAAGGAACGTTAGAAAAAAGAGGTGAGAAAGGGCGCGAGTATATGGAGGAAAATTGGAATTATCAAAAATTACAAAAACCATTGCTTAAGTGGTTGGAGAAGGCGGAAAGGGCACCGGACTATAATTATAGAAACGGTGCGGGCGTATTTTCAAAAGTAAAAACGGCTTGGAGCTACCTGAGACAGAGAGGATTGAAGAAGTTTTTATTAAAGTTGAGGCAAAAATTCTAAACTTGCACTCGGTATGGGTGAGTGCTAAACTGGCAGGGTATAGAATACCCGTAATTGATCTATGGCTAAGGATTTATACGAAATTTTGGGTGTAAAACGAGACGCTACGGATGCGGAGATTAAGTCGGCTTATCGGAAGCTGGCTTTGAAGTGGCATCCGGATAAGCATAAGGGGGATAAGGAAGCGGAAACTAAGTTTAAGGAAATCAATCAGGCTTATGAGGTGCTGTCAGATAAGCAGAAGCGTAATCAGTATGATACATTTGGGTCGGCTGGGGGCGCTGGTGGTTTTGGTGGGGATGCCGGCGGTTTTGATTTTTCTGGGTTTGCTGGTGGCGGTGGCGCTGGTGGTTTTGCGGATATTTTTGAAAGTTTTTTTGGTGGAGGTATGGGCGGACAAGCTAGTGGCAGGCCACGGTCCAATGGTCGCAGGCGAGGCAATGATATTGAAGCCACTATTCAGATAAAGTTTGAAGAGGCCGTTTTTGGTTGCGAGAAAGAGCTGGAGATCACCAAGGCTGGTCAATGTGAGCACTGTAAGGGTTCGGGGGCTGAGCCCGATTCGGCGATTGTGAGCTGCAAGGACTGTGGCGGTAGTGGTCAGGTGAGATCGGTAAAGAATACGATTTTGGGGCAGATAGCGACCACGAGGACTTGTAGTACCTGTGAGGGAAGCGGGAAGCTGCCGGAAAAAAAGTGCAAGGTTTGTCATGGGACCACGAGAGTGAGAGTGAAAGAAAGAGTGAAAGTAAAGATCCCGGCAGGAGTGGATCAGGGATCGACGATTAGGTTGAGCAATAAAGGTGAGGCCGGGGTTAAGGGTGGACCGGCGGGTGATTTATATATTCATTTGAATGTTGCTGAAAGTAAGGAATATCGAAGGCATGGTCTGGATATTCATAGTGAACTAAATGTACATATGCTTCAGGCGCTTTTAGGGGCGGAAGTAGAGGCCAGCACTTTACATGGGCCGATGAAAATTAAAATCCCGGCGGGCAGTCAGGACGGAAAGACTTTTAAATTAAGTGGAAAAGGTGTGGAAAAAGTCGGTGGTGGCGCTCAAGGTGATCATCTATTAAAACTGAAGGTAAATATTCCGGAGAAATTATCGAAAAAAGAAAAGGAACTTTATCAGCAGCTGGCAGAGATAGCGGAGGTGGAAACAAAAAAAGGCGGGCTTTTTTCCTAGGTGAAAACTTGCAAATTTTTCAGTAGAGTATTACATTTGAAGGGCATACTCTCATTCTTAAAATATGAATGTAAACCTTTCTTGGGATCTCTTTGTGATTGTGATGTTCGTGGTAATCATGGCTTATAGCTTGATTATGGGGCGAGACAGTACTTTGAAGGTGATCTTGGGCACCTATATTTCCGCTTTTGCCGCTGACGCTTTGGGAAATCTCTTTGAGTCTTACTTTGCTAATTCTGCTTTTTTCAACAATATTTTGGGGATGCTGTCGGTGACTAGTAGTGCTGATGCGATCGTTTTGGTGAAGATAATGACCTTTGTATTGCTGGTGATTTTGTTTGCGGTGAGGGGGGCTTTTGAGATTCATACCTATGAGGATAACTCTTCGGCGGTGAAGTTGGTGATCGATTTTACCTATGCTTTTTTGAGTGCTGCTTTGATTGTAACTTGCATCTTGACCTTCGTGGCCGGCAATACTTTTGTGGGAGAGAGAAGCCAACCTTTGAGCTTAGCGCTCTTTAACATCATCAATAGTTCGAAGATGATTGCGAAGATTATTAGTCATAGCTATATGCTATTTGCTTTGCCGGCGGTGGCCTTTTTGGTCCACAGCTTGTATTCGAGAAAATCTTCGGCCTAAAAAAAGGCTTGCTTTTGAGATCAGGGGTTAATAGAATGGGAAGGCGTTTTTTAAATGTGGGTCGGTAGCTCAGTCGGTAGAGCAGCAGCCTTTTAAGCTGATGGTCATGGGTTCGATTCCCATCCGACCCACCAGAATCAATAGAAATCGCAATCTTGCACCTCAGGCTGCGAGTATTTTTTTGAACACGCACCGTATGTGCG
>CAYMGN010000123.1:0-2068 GCA_964389995.1 uncultured Candidatus Peribacteria bacterium
GACCTTGCGGCACCTTGGTATCCTGACTACCTATAATCGGAGAAATTTTTAAAATCAAAAACGGAAGTAAAATGGAAACAAAACTGTTTGATTGAATTCAAGTGAATCATATTTTTTCTTCTCTCAAGCAAGATAACGTCGTTTAGGTCGAGGGCCAGCAACATATTCCAGACACCCAGGTGCTGATGAATTCTGGGGCAATTCCCAGCACGTCTGGTGAAGGTCGCCAGTATCATCATCGCCACTTCGGCGATAAAAGCCAGCGCCGACAAGATCATCTTCCAGTGCCAGTCTTGTGGCAACATCATCCCCAACCTGACTGTGAACTCTGCCTCGCAAGTGTAACACCGAGCAGGCAGTCCGGCCAAAGTGCTTCCTGGATTCTCCCCAACAAATGCAAGTGGATAGATTTTCAAACGCTTCGACTCCAGGAGCTCCCAGATTTCACTCCGCAGGTAGAAATCTCGCGTCATATGACACTCTTCTTTGGCCGGTTCCTGTGCCAATGCGTCGTTCTAGGGAATCGCGTCCTGATCTGCAGCATATTTTTGATTAAAAATATTGGAAAACCAAGCAAAATGGATGGAAAGGAGCGAGCAACGGTCGGCATGCGGTCGCCCTACATGAGGATCGTCGGGATGGTGATGGACAGCGTGAAGTTTTAAACTAAGCTACAATTTTTCAATTTTTCAAAATTAGTTTTAATCGACCAAAATAAAATTAACTAAATAAAAGAATAAAATTATCTCCGGTGATGCTGTTCAAGATCTCGTCTACCTCCATGACCGTAACCTTAAGTTGCCTGCGGTTGCGGCAAATGTTTTTCAGCATTTCTCTTCAAGCGTCGGGGTCAAGATTTGCATAGAAAATCTCTTGATCGCTGACACGGCGCAGAGCTGGATCCAAGTTATCCGGCTGATTGATGGCACCAATGATTGAAAACGTCTTGAATGCGTTCCTCGTATTCGCACTGACGTCCGCCAGCAACTCAGTTGCGGGACCTCGAGTAAAGGAATGTTTGACTGCCTGACGAGAGCCAAACCTCCTGTTTGGCCAAACCTCCCCCCGTCCGTGCAGAAAAAAACCTCTCGGAGGGTTCCACCTCCCTCCCGGCCGATGTGGTTGTAAATTTCTGGGTGTTTAACGTGGAGTAGGAGTATACAGTGGCAAATGTGACCGACGACGGCTCAGGAACTTACTTCCATCTTGTATTGCTTGGGTTTTCAGTTTGTTTTGGTTAAGGATTGTTGATGGTGACATTTGTGATTGGGATTTTGACACAGGTAAAGAGAATCGACTTAAAAAGACGTCGATTCTTAAAAATTTTACCCAAACAAGTACAAGTTCTCCTATTTTGCTGAAAATTTAACTGGGTTTTTATTTTTGAATTATTTTCCATCCAAAAAGGAGAAAAGGAATAATTTCTAATAATAAGTAAGTATTCTACAATGGCGACGAGGCCAAAAAAGAACTCACGATTGTTTCATTTGTTTTAGGGTTCTTATTGGGTATTTATTTTGGTTTTGATTGGTTATTGAATTGTCCAGCATTGTCTTTGGGACTTCGTCTAAATTGGGAGGATGAGTGTGGCGGCGATGAGGGTCTTGCCTCGGATGGGCTGTGATGCCGGAGTGTTTATGAGGAATTTGTGATTGCCGGCTGATTGTTCTTTTCGGCGGGGGGGTTTTTTTTTGGGATCTGGGGTGGAACAGGTGATAGTCGCATGGGGACAGGCGAGAGTCGCAGTGAAAAGGGGGAGGTGAAGTAAGACGGGTAATTTTCAAAGCTGTTGAGCGTAATGTAAACAACAATATCCAAAAGATGCCAGCGCCAAAAGGCCGTCAAATGCTTTGCAATGTGCGCCAGAGTGGCCGCCCGAAAACGTTTGAAACGTAGAGTAGTCTGAATACGCCCAAATTAATCATAGGACCGCTCAAAAAGTCCGATTCCCCTGATGAATACCCGAATGGCACATATGGCCTAGAGGGGTCGTTCGAAAACGCCAGAATTGCTCATAGGGCCGTCCGAATTCCTAATGGCACATGGAGCCATCCAACTACGTCCCAAT
>CAYMGN010000123.1:2078-2747 GCA_964389995.1 uncultured Candidatus Peribacteria bacterium
CAGCGAAACTGATATTGTCTATTATCTAGGGGCGTACCTAGGCCACATTGCGCCCGGGGCAGATATGAAAAGCCGCCCCCATACCAGAGTTTTATACCCCCCTCCCAGGTCTCAAAAAATTTCTTATATCTTCAGTGAATGAAAGAGATCTTCATGTTGAGTAGGATTAGTGTTATAGTTTGAGTTCAATCTGTAGGTAAGAGATTCCAAACATCTAAACCCTTAGTCCGCGGAAGCTCAGAGTCTATTTCTGACTACAGCAGACCTTTTAGCGTAAATCAATATTACTCTTACTGCTCCCTCTTGTAGGAGTGAGGGAATCCATACCTTTTATACTGCGTCATTCCTCGGAAGTGGTACCTACTGAAGTCTAGGTAGAACCTAGGGGCGCAAATTTGGGCATTGAAAATTTTGACTTCACTGGGATTTGAACCCGAGACCTTTGGTTTGATAGCCGAACGCGCTAAACATTCAGCTTTGCCACCTTTTTACGAAATGCCGCGCCCCTCTGAATTCTGCGCACGAGGCATATGCTCACACTGTCTAGTTTGATGTTAATCTCTTCCTTTATCTACAATAACCCCAAAACGAGGAGTAAAAAGAGCTCTAACTTAGCGTTTATAGCTTTTTTGACATTTTTAGCCCTAATCAGCATTTTCAAAGTTTAAA
>CAYMGN010000124.1:0-2652 GCA_964389995.1 uncultured Candidatus Peribacteria bacterium
CGGTTTGACCGAGTTCTATTAATTTTCTTCGTCTGTTATCAGCATATTTTCTCAAACGCATCAGCATCACTCGATCATTATTTAAAGCCAAGATCTCGTCCAAAGACTTGTCATATCGCGGAGAAACAAGACGATCGTCAGGATAATCTATCGGCTGTGGCTTAGGTATCTCTCCTCTGGCAATCAAACGTGCTCTATTGAGATTGTCCGCGGTCGCATAACCGGTACCCGGAAAAACTTCGTCAAATAATTCCATCACTCCCGGCTGCGTCACTGCCTTGTCAATCCCGGTATCAATCACGTCATAGTCGATATCTCCATCAAATTCAAAAGGGGCTCGACTATCGTCATCTTCTCCGGAAGGCCCTGAACTAAAAGAAATCGCTTCATCGTCATCGTAATACCTTTCCAGATTTTTCTTGGCAATATTCATCGAATAAGTGATCACTACAGCATCTCCGAGATAGGGATAGGTATAACCGGTTTCTTCGATCATCCACGAACCCTTTTGGTCCAGGACTCTTTTGATTGTGAATTCTCCGACTTTTACCGTATAGGCATCCGTCACCTCGAAGCTCACTGAATTATCCCAATTGATACCGCTGTCCGCCAAGGCCTCCTGCGCCAATTGCTGCATCCGCGAGAATGTATAACGGGCGGTTTCCGCCAGATAGACATGACTTTCTTCCGACTCACCAAAGGCCGGACGATAAGAAAAATTTGGATTTTCCGGAGAGTTGCCTTGAGCATACTGGTGCTTGAGACTATTGCTATAGTGCCCGAGGTCTGCAATCCTTGTAGCGGCCTCAAAAATAACCTGATCGACATCTGATTTTAAAACTTTAGTGTAACTGCGTTTCAGAGCATGCATCACTCGAGTGAGTTTTCTTTGGAGCAGGCTTGTACGGCCTACTTCCAATTTTTCCAGGTCCGCACGCATTTCTTGTAACTGTTTGAATGAGCGTTCTTTTTGTTCCGGGGTCATTAGTAGGGTGTCGATCGCCCGACCTTCTTCTAATTGTTTTTCTTTGTCGGCACTTTTGAGATCCACTCCCTCCGGAGCCTTTGGCGTCAGTCGTCTAAATACCGGCACATCCACCGCCCCCGGCACTTCACTTTCCGACATAATCGAGAGCGAATGCCCAAATCTAAATTCGTCACTGGCACCACGAGCCAACACCAAACGGTTGATCGATTTTTTCCCGGCAGAATTGAGTTTTTCTACCGCACGATTGATCGCAGCCAAGAAATTAATCACTTCTGAAACGCGTGCTTTGTCACTACTGGCGAGGTAAGGTCCGATAAATTTCTTGTATTGTCCATACATTTCACGTTTATCCATCGAAGCATTGACCGGCATCGCCCCGAAAGCCTTGATAATTTGATCGTATTGAGACAGCGCATTAGCCGGAAAGCCTTTGAGCACAATCACGTTTTTCAGTTGCTCATAGTAACCGGCAGATTGTTTCATCGACCAGAAAAATTCGGCGTCTTTTTTGCCCAAACCGGTGCGCCATCTGACGGTGTCCACACCACCAAAGGCCACGGTATAGCTGTGCTCATCAATTTTTTCCCGCGCTTCTTCAGTGGCAGTCGACCCCACCAGCTCACCGAGAGCAAATTTTTCATCATAATTTACTTTTACCACTTCCCGGCCATATTTGGCCTTCAAGCTATCTGCCAGTTTTTTTCTCTCTACTTTTGAGCTCGACACCGCCTGATCGATCATCGCATCGATTTGCCGCACTTCCGCCGGACCGATGTTTGGTGGGCGGTTGTTGTGGAGGAGGCGGTGACTAAGAAAAAAAGAATTTTTAAACATTTTACTAGTTATTGTTTTTTATTACCTTAATTAAAGTTATTCCTGTGTTGGTGTCACTTATTTTTTTCAATTTATAGTGAACTGGGGTGGTAGCATACACGAGGTTATTATCATTAAAATCTACGAGGCGAACACGAGTATCAGATTCGACATCAAAATCCATGTTCTCCAGAAGTTCAGGGTAATCAACCGATAACTCCATCGGATCATCTTGTAAAGCTGACAGATTAACCATATTTTGTTTGACTATACTCGTTCCCACCACCACTTGCGCTAGAACATTGACCGTATCAAAGTCATTGAGCAGGAAGTGAAAAGTTAAATCATCATTTACAATTACACTATCCTCTTGATCCAGATGAATAGTTGTATCGATTTGGCCACCATCGTTAGTAATATAATATTCCTGAGAATAATCTCCTATTTTAAATGAAGGAACTGTCTCAACTAAAAATGTCCCATTAATTTGTGGATTACCACTTACCCTAGGCATCGATACTTGATACTTATATGTCCCCTCAACCAAATCCTCATCAAAATCCTCATCAAAATCAATATCATAGCTCAGTACTCCACCTCTCAGCGGAGTATAACTTTTATTAAATACCTCACTACCACCTGGATTAGTAACTGTTATATTCAAACCAGTCGCATCAGAAATTTCTAACTCTATCCGTACATCATCATCATCAGTTGTCAATGATGAAGGCTCTGTCCTAGTAAATAAACGTGGTCTCAACTCTACAAAATATGGGTATTCATAACTAATTCGCACCGGCACACAACTAATCGCATAATTACTCGCATCAGTATAAGCCATGCCCACTACC
>CAYMGN010000125.1:0-851 GCA_964389995.1 uncultured Candidatus Peribacteria bacterium
GCAAACATAGGCGTAACAACTAGGTTGAGATCTTGTCTCAAGCGCCCCTGTGGGGACGAAGCTTCGTCTAGGGGTCGGCAGGGTGATGCGACCGCGCACCCTACTTCCGATCGGAGTTCGGCAGGTGATGCGTCCGCGCACCTGCTGGAGACCGTCGGTTTGACCTTTGAGGCGCTGCCCTCGAATTCCGGCTCAAATTTTAGCGGTGATGATGTTGGCGGTGACGGTTCAAGTTTTGATGCTGAATCTATTAGTTTTTTGGCATCTTGGTCGATGTTTTTGCGGATGCGGTTGATCCATTTTGAGGGTGGGCGGTAGGCGCCGCCGGCGAGGAAACAATTGCCGGGTTCGATGTGGACGTAGTAGCCCGCTTTTTGGGCTCCGGCTTTTTTGCCACCGGGGAGGATGTGGGCGCCGAGGTGGGTTTTGTAAGGGGATTTGTCTTTAGAAAAGCGCACGTCGCGGTAAATGCGAAAAATGCAGTCTTTAGGCATGAGGGAGGCGACAGCGGGATCGAATTTTCTTAATTCTAAGAGTAAATCGGTGATGAATTCCTTAAAGTTGGCCTTTGCTTTTTCGTAGCGGGGCTTGTTTTCTTGGAACCAGGGGCGATTGTTGTTTTTTTTCAATTCTCGGAGGAAATCGAGAGTGGATTTTTGGATTTTGGGCATGGGGGAGGGGATATTTTTTAGATTGTGGTTATTATATGGTACAATGATAGGATGTTTAAATAAATTATCACGATGAAAGAAAAAAGGCTTTTGTTTTTTGGTGGTGGGCCGCCTGCTGGTCCGAGTGGAGTGCCGGATGAAGGTGGTGAGCGCGTGCCTGGTGAGGATTTTAAGAGTGAG
>CAYMGN010000125.1:861-2549 GCA_964389995.1 uncultured Candidatus Peribacteria bacterium
AGAGTGAGCTTTATGCATCTACCTTGGTCAGTCATTGATAGAGTTTGATTTGGGAGAGTATTTTTGATTAAAAGAGTCGCTTGTCGCTGTATGTTTTTTTAGTTATACTGTATGTAAGTAATTGTTATTATGGTTAGGACCCAACTCTATTTACCATCCGAACTTTACGAAGAGTTAAAAAAGCAGGCTAAGGCTAATGGTTTTACGTTTGCCGCTTTCGTGAGGATGTATTTGCAAGAAAAGATAGAGAATGAGAAAAAAAACGATGCAAAGGATTCTCTCACACAACTTGCGGGAATGTTTAATTTTGAGGAAGAAACTCTTACCAATGAAGACTTGGATAAGGCAATTTATGATTTATGATCAAAAAAATTTTTATTGATACAGGAGGATTGATTGCATTTGTAAATCAAAATGAAAAAAGGCATTTAACGGCGAAAAAACTACTTAGTGAATATCAAAATAAAACCAGTAAACTCTATACCAGCGACTATGTTATTGATGAGTTTCTCACTTATTTACGCTGCAAACAAAAAGTCCCGGTTACTCAAATCGTGCAGTGCCTTCAGCTTTTAGAACTTTCTGAAATTGAAATTTATGGCATTACTAAAGATCTCTTTGGTCTGGCACTAAAATTGATGGCTAAATATCAAGATCAGTACTTTAGTTTTACTGATTGTGTGAGTTTTGCGGTCATGAAAGAATTAAAAATCAATAATGTGATGACTACTGATAAGCATTTCGAGATTTTTGGTTATCGGAATTTCCTTGAGGTGTAGTGCTCGGGGATTCAGTTAGAATTTACTAACTTTGTAAAATTATAGCTAGAAACTATGGCTGCAGGAAAAAGTCAAAATCTATTCCTCCAACCGGGGTCTATTCAACATTGATAAAACTTCCAGCCTTGTGCCGAGAGTTTTTCTTTGGATCTCTTCGAAACCTTTGATCAATGGGAGATCAATTCCATCCACACCTCTGATTTTGCTAGCAATTGCCTGTGCACTAATTTCCGGGATAGTGATGCTGCGAAAACCTATTGTACCTATTGCAGCCGTAGTGTCTTCATCAAATCGATCTACTTTATCTCTAGAGATTTGTGTGTCGCCGTTAAGGTGTAAATGTAGGTTTTTATCTGAAAGCTCTAGGTCATCATGAGGGTTTTTGAGGAGCTTTGCGATGCGCAATATTTGCCATAGACTGCCGATTGATTCTTCGAGGAATTGGAGGTCTTGCTCTACGACCGTGTCCCAATGTTTTAGCTCGAGAGCGTTTGCTTCTTCTTTTCTTTTGACGCTGTTTGATTGCTCTTGGAAGTAGAAGAATGGTTAAAACTAATGGCGTGACCACCTCCCGACTGGTCCAGAAAACTGTTTGATTGCTCTTGGAAGTAGAAGAATGGTTAAAACCACCATGACTAATTCTGGATTTACTGCAGTCAACAGTTTGATTGCTCTTGGAAGTAGAAGAATGGTTAAAACACCCCAACCCACAACCAATAGATTTTTATGCCAAGTTTGATTGCTCTTGGAAGTAGAAGAATGGTTAAAACCCAAATGCAGGAGCTAGAGGTGGGGTGGGACGAGTTTGATTGCTCTTGGAAGTAGAAGAATGGTTAAAACCTTCATTTTCGAGTGCTTAAAAATTTGTTCACGTTTGATTGCTCTTGGAAGTAGAAGAATGGTTAAAAC
>CAYMGN010000126.1:0-2503 GCA_964389995.1 uncultured Candidatus Peribacteria bacterium
GAGAATTTGTTGAAGAAAATTTAAGCTATTTCTCAAAACAGTCAGCAGAGCCAGATAATGTTAAAAGACTTCATCATTTGCTAGAACATCAAGTTTACCGACTTGCTTTCTGGCGAGTCGCTATGGACGAAATTAACTACCGTCGATTTTTTGACGTTAATGACTTAGCTGCTCTTAGAATGGAAGATTCGGTAGTTTTCCACGAAACCCACAATGTCGTTTTAAATTTATTTGAAAATGACGATCTGCACGGCATTCGACTTGATCATATTGACGGATTATTCAATCCAGGTTTGTATTTTGCCACACTTCAAGCAGAAGCGGCCCACCGTTTTGCCAAAAAGCATCAAGACTGGTCTAATCTTGATAAAACAGTCAGCGAAGTACTTCCTCTTTACTTGTCAATTGAAAAAATTCTTGCACCACACGAGAGGCTGCTTGATGACTGGCCAGTCCACGGTACAACAGGTTATGATTTTCTAAATGTTGTCAACGGTCTTTTTGTGGATAGTGATAACGAAAAACAATGGAACCGTATTTATTTAAAATTTACAGGCTTATCTGCTACTGAAGAGGACTACGAAGATCTCGTTACCCAATGTAAATTTTTGATTATGCAAACCTCACTTGCCAGTGAATTAAGTGTGCTGGCACATGAGATGAATAAAATTTCTGAATTGAGTTGGAGTACGAGAGATTACACACTAAATCAACTTCGAAATGCGTTAATGAATATTACTGCTTGTTTCCCAGTTTATAGAACCTACATCAGCAGCCAAGGTATTAATCGAAAAGACCGCGAATATATTGAATGGGCTGTCTCAGCGGCTAAAAAACGAAGTCAAAGTATTGATCTATCAATTTACGATTTTATTCGTAAAGTTCTTTTACAGGAGCTTGCAGGCATTGCCCCAGAAAAAACACTCGATTTTACGATGCATTGGCAGCAATACACCGGCCCCGTCATGGCAAAAAGTTTGGAAGATACTGCATTCTACCGATTTAATCGTCTGGTCTCATTAAACGAAGTCGGCGCAGAACCTAAACATTTTGGCTCCTCTGTTAATCAATTCCATCATTTAAATCAAGAACGACTTCGTGAAAATCCAGGCAGTATGATTTGTACAGCCACCCATGATACGAAGCGTTCTGAAGATGTCCGTGCCAAAATATCAGTTCTTACTGAATTTCCAGAACTATGGCAACAACAACTAACTCGATGGATTCGCATGAATCGGTTAAAAAAGACAGCGTTATCTCCGAATGACGGACCAACCCATCGTCATTTTTACCCAACTCGGAACGATGAATACCTGTTTTATCAAACCCTTTTTGGTGTATGGCCTTATGAGGCAACTACGCCAGATGAGGAAGATTCAGCTTACCAAGCACAAATGGCTTCGCTGACTGACCGGCTAACTGGATATATGGTTAAAGCGGTCCGAGAAGCAAAAGCTGAAACCAGCTGGCTCAATAACAATCCTGACTATGAGTCTGCCCTCATCCACTTCGTTCAGGGTGTCCTAACGCCAAGCCGTACTCACCTTTTTTTAGAAGAATTCCACGGATTTCATCAATCATTACAATGGGCTGGTATGCTCAACAGCCTAGCTCAAGTCGTTATGAAATTGACCAGCCCAGGAGTTCCTGATTTTTATCAGGGCATGGAAACGTGGCAGCTTACCTTAGTGGATCCTGATAACCGATTACCCATTGACTTTGCTCCACTTGCCAGTCGGCTTCAGGCTATGGAATCAACAGAAGAGTCCTTAGATGATAAAGGAGAACATATCCTCAACTTGATTGAAAGTCCTTCTGACGGTCAAATAAAACAGCACTTAACCTGGTCTCTACTTCAAATTCGCCAAAAATATCCTAGTGTCTTCCAAACAGGAGAGTACTTACCAATTACAGTTACTGGAGAATACAGTGACCGTGTCATCGCTTACATCCGTAAAAACCAGGAAGTCGCTATTCTAGTGGTAGTTCCTCGTTTAAGCGCTCATCTTCTGGCCAGTGATTCCATTCGATACCGACCTGGCGCTTGGGAAAATACATCCCTGGTATGGCCTAAGAGTCTAGCGCATAGTGTTTGGCCGAATCAACTCACACATGTACTAACTAATCAAACTTTTGAACGAGAAACCCTGCCTCAGCAAATCCAAGAGTTATTGGAACCCTGCCCTGTCGGAGTGTGGATAGGCATCACCACAAACCTTTAAAAAATACCCATAAATACATCAGTTAGTTGACGACAGATATATATAACTACTTATATATTAGTAGTATTGAAACACCGATAGAAGAGGGTGTGCCTCCAGCGGTTCGGACTCACAGTACACACGCGCACTTCCTCAACGACTCAGCAAATGCTCTATTCCTTCGTCAGGGGTTGCTCACCCCTGGCGATTTTCATTTGGATATTTACTCTATCCCAAAATCAAAGCCGCCGTCATCAAAGTCTAAAATAATGCCACCACCGGCTCCTGCTCGAGTACCCCCA
>CAYMGN010000127.1:0-2447 GCA_964389995.1 uncultured Candidatus Peribacteria bacterium
CATTATAACCACTTGATGCATCGTTTATAATTTTGTTTATCCAGGATTGCAGACTTTAAGCAGCTTTTTGGGTATCCCTACTCCAGCAGCATTAAAGATCTTAGCAGCATTGCCAGCAATATCTGTGCGGATCCATATAGTTTGGTTACGCAACTGAACTGGAACAGCTCTGACTTCTTTGAGTTCTCGCATAGCCTCTACGACCGTGAGAGGACGAGGATTAATAGTTTTATTGTTTATAGCCGGACTTTCTAATGTGAGATTTTTATTCCGCAATTGCTTGGTGAGGTGAGCCTCACAGAGGTAAGCCAAAAAACAAACAACCAAATGGCCGACGATACGATGATCTGTCCAGTGAAAAGCAGGACGCGCCTTGAACGTACCTTTAAACTCACCAAAAGCATCTTCTATCTTCCAAAGATCTTTGTAGTAATAGAAAGGTGGTGTGGGAGGGGGAGTCCGCGAGGACTCTTCCTATCCCAATTTAAGATTGGCTATAGACAAAGTGAGTAATGTTTTATATCTACGGGAGGTTTGCGAGATTAACTCAATTAAAGGATATCTAAACATGAAAGCTATATTTGTTTTATTAGCTCTATGGTCTGGCTCTTCTTTTGCGGATGGAATCGTTCCAGTAGTCAAGGACATTAATTCAATTTCTATTTCAACGAACCCAATTGAGGAAGGCAAAGTTGGTCCCGTCATTATGGTCAGAGGAGATATCGACCACGATGCTGGCGTGAGTCCAGTTGAAAAAAATGGTGTTATTAAAATTTACCGGAGCGATTTCCCCAAAAATGAAAGTGGCGAAAAGCAGTTTTGGGCTTGTTTTGAATTGGTAAGATCATCCAAAGCAATCGGGCAGTGGTTTTCCTTTGCGTCCAATTTAGTCGCCGGTACAGTTTGTGATATGCGCTATCCCTAGGCTGCTTGAATCGCCGCCGCTGGTTGAATTCAGATATGAAACGGCTTAAGTCAAAAATTTTTGTAACTGGCCAGGGGTCACAGACAGAGAAAGTGATCCGTTTTCAAAAAAAATGTTGACATGTTTTTTTGTGAATTTCCTTGTGAAAAATGAGGCCGACGTTTTTCCTGTGGGAGGACTTCTGACAGCGCCCACACCTTCGCCAATAGACGCTTTCAAACTTTTTGCGCCAAGGGTATTGGTCCTTTTATAAATCCTCTTAAATCAAATCCTCAGGGACAAAACTTGAACTTCAAAAGTCATGTTATACCT
The DNA here is from genome assembly GCA_964389995.1 of uncultured Candidatus Peribacteria bacterium. Classification (GTDB taxonomy): domain Bacteria; phylum Patescibacteriota; class Gracilibacteria; order UBA1369; family LOWO2-01-FULL-3; genus CAYMGN01. Next base: position 1,238 of record CAYMGN010000127.1, read on the forward strand.
TTTGTAAGGGAACAAACATGACAGTAGAAAACATCAACGTATCAGCAGCTATCGAAAAAGTTCGGAATCTTTTAAAGAAGAATACGTCTACCTCCCCCTCTCTTGTGGCGGCAGTAGAATTACTGATCACTATCGTGACTATTCTATTGAATCAAAAGAACTTGAATAGTCGCAATAGCAGCAAGCCTCCATCACAAGACCCCAGCAGGAAAAGAAAAACCCGAAAAGACAAAGGGGTCAGGCGAGGCAAGAAAAAGCCAGGAGGCCAGAAAGGGCATCCGGGTGTTACTTTAGAGCCTGTGGACAAACCTGACGAAATCGAAGATATTCTTGTAGACAAAAGAACACTTCCTCCAGGGGATTACGAGTCAATAGGCTTTGAGTCTCGCCAGGTTTTTGATGTCGAAGTCTCCATGAAAGTCACAGAGTATAGACCTGAGTTTGACCCGATTTTTGCTCACTACAGTTTAAGTCGCTTCTAAAATTCTTCATTTTCCCTATGAAAAATTGATTCGTTGCGCATTTTTTTTATTTGCATTGTGTTTACGTGTAGTGAGTAAATTACGCACTATGAGCTTTATCAGAAAATACAAAAAGAATGGGCAAGTTTATCTCGCGGAAGTCGAGTCAGTGCGAATTGACGGAAAGGTTGTCCAACGATTTATTCGATATGTTGGACGCGAAGCGAATGGCAAAACTATTTTATCGTGCTCAATATCGGAGGCAGAGATTGAGTCGGTAAAACTTTCTGGTTCGCTCATGGCGCTCCATTCGATCGCATCTGAGATTGGTTTGCCGGCGGTACTCGGAGAATATTCAAACGAGATTTTGGCAATGACCTACGCACACTGCCTCGACTACAAGAGCCTAAATAATATGAAGAACTGGTTTAAGCGAACAGATCTCAATCATATGCTCTCCTTGGAGGATTTAACTGAAAAACGTTTAGTAAATGCTCTCGATTCGATCGAGCAAATTGATCAGATGGCGTTTCAGCAAAAAATTTTTGACGCGGTAAAAAAGAAGCTGAAGATCGCGCCCAAGGGCGTCGTCTATGATGTAACAAACACCTACTTTCATGGCAAGAACTACCCCATTGCAAAGTATGGTCACGACAAAGAAAAGAGAAAGGGTTATCCACTAATTCAAATTGGGCGCCTGTAGGATATTTTAGGGATGTTTTTCGCCTCTGTTTGCGGCGGCATACCGA
>CAYMGN010000128.1:0-2435 GCA_964389995.1 uncultured Candidatus Peribacteria bacterium
AGCTGTCGGGGGAAAAAAGATGATTTTATATTTTTTGCAAAAAAATGGAAAATTCAACGAAGTGTTAGTGAAAAAGAGTTTGATAATTAAAGTACTTCGTTGATAATTATTGTATTATGAAGGTATGTCTGGAAGAATAATTAAAAATTAGCCATAAACAATTACCAACTGTCCTATAAAATTAAACGATTACGACATAGTATCGAAACCAAATAGGAAAAACACACTAAATGACTGTAGCAGAATTGCATCAAGCGCTGGAAAAATGGCATGCCGATAGTTTTGGATGGGCACTGCACTGCTGCCATGGGCAGCAAACCCTCGCTGAAGATGTACTGCAAACAGCCTACTTAAAAGTGTTGGAACAAAAAGCCGTTTTTAAAGGCAAATCGACTTTCCGAACCTGGCTGTTTTCAGTCATTCGCTTTACAGCCATAGATGCCGCACGTTATCAGCAATCAAAGCAAAAAAGAGAGGAAGCTTTGCAGTTGGAATTGGAGCGGGCGATGAAGCAGCCTTCAGCTCAATCGCTGGTGGATGGCGGCTGCAGCCGCCCTGTTGCTCGCCATCACTGCCGCCTGGTGGATCTGGGCTCCGAGGTCACATACCTCGCAAGCCCCAATTGCTGAACAGCGAGAGGAGGTGGATAATTTCGAAACCACCACGGATTTGGATGATATCGATCAGTGGGAATGGACAGAAAGTGCGAAGGTCTACTATCCAAATGAAGCAACACCAAACGGGATTGAGGTGAACCTTCCCAAAGAGGTGAAAAAAGTAATAGCCGAAAGTCCGGAGCTATCAGAAGAATTGTATGTGCATGGTGCTATTGCCGATTGGCAGTCGCCTACACAAGGGCTGATACCTTTTTAGACCCGCGACTTGTGACCCGAGAGGTGAGAGAATTATCAACTATAAAATAAACAACAACACAATCTTATGAAACATTTTATGAATTGGAGCCACTGGCTCTTACTAGCCGCGCTATGTTTTTCGACAGCCTTACAAGCACAACAACCGCCAAGACCTCCACATCCACCACATCCTCCTTTGCATGAAGGACTGCGTCCTGACCCTATGCAAGCAGCTTTCTTTTCACCTGAAATGGTGATGCAACATCAGGGAGAATTGGAACTAACCGAGGAACAAAGAAATAACATCATCAATGAGATGAAAACGGCTCAAAATAACTTTACAGATTGGCAGTGGGATTTGAAAGCCAAGATGGAAGCTATGAAGAAATTGGTGGAAATCGATAAAGTGGATGAATCAAAAGTAATGGAACAGCTGGAGAAAATTTTGGCTTTAGAAAAAAAGATCAAAACCCAGCAATTACAACTCATGATTCGCGTCAAAAATCAATTGACGGCCGAGCAAATTAAGCGATTGAAGGAACTGAAAGGTAAGCGGCGTAGTAAACGTCCTACGCCTCCTACGCCTCCCACGCCAAAGAAGAAGTAGCGCAAACAGGGTTTATTAGCACAGTATCTCTCCATTGATTTTGAGAATTTACCGGATTACGAATCCATCAATTATCCCGACCATTTTGACAATACACTGACAGAGGATAATACGCCTGCTAATAATCCGGTGACGAATATTTTTAAGTCACCTTCGCTCAAAAATATCAGCTTTGTCGGGCCTTATATGCACGATGGCAGTTTGTCTACACTGGAAGAGGTTAATATAGGTTGATTGGAAAGACTAATGGAGTAATCAGAGTGTGTCAGGATTGTGTCACACTGAAATAATCAATAGGAATATATTCTCCTGAGAATTGCGCAGAAGTATTGAGCGAAATGAGTGAAAAAAATAGCAAAAATAAGAAGCCTTTTGGTATGACTAATTAGGTTTAATGAGGTCAAGAGACAAGTGCCTATAGTCATCTTGTCTCTTGATACCGGATTCTTTAATCTATTTCAAAAAATTCCAGATTTTCCATCGCCAGAACTGCCACCATTTGGCTTTGCCTTGTGGGCGTTTAGGCTTTTGAGGTTCCGGTTCGGGCTCGGGCCCGTCGGGATTTTCAAAGTCGATGTAGTCATCGTGCTCGTCTTTGGGGGCTGGAATGGGATCCGGTTCGGGAATGGGATCTGGTTCCGGCTCCGGAGTTGGCTCCGGCAGATTGGGATCTTCCTCATTACTGACAATGACTTCGGGTTCCTCGATAATTCCTTTTTTAGTGTATTTGAGGAACCAGTTATAGAGATCGTCCATTGCAAAGACATGCACGGCATCGCCGTGGTCCCAATCCTTGTACTCGCTGTACTTGACCTCCTTGTTGCCCGCTTCTTCCAGTGCAACCACCATTTTGCGAGACTCCTCAACAGGCACCGGCTTATCTTTTTTGCCGTGGTGAATCCAATGAGGGAGGTCTTTCATGTTGGGTGCGTCTTTGGTCTTGCCGCCCCCGGCCACAGGGGCCACCGCCGCGA
>CAYMGN010000129.1:0-874 GCA_964389995.1 uncultured Candidatus Peribacteria bacterium
TGCTACACCGATCTATAGCTTAACTCGGTGTCCGATTTTGGAAGGGAAGCCCACTTTTTATCCGGTATTTTATTCAGAGACTGTTACACAATCTCAGTATGAAGAAGAGTTTCGCTTTTTTCAGTACGATAAATTCAGTGGAACCCCAAACGATCCACTCAAACTTATGGCGAGTGCAATTGAGATAGTAACTGGTCTAAGATTTCCCGGTGACGAGCCTCCATTTCTTTTCAAAACTATAGTCGTGTTTCTTTCCCCGGAGTCTCCAAGCAAAGGACTATGGGAAGAGAGATCTGAATATTCTTTGCAATCGCAAGCCCACCTTAATGTGCTTCTAGAAAAGTCTCTTTCGTCACTAGAGGCGCCAATCATAATTTATCTGGTAAACGGAAATCCTACAGAATGTAAAAAGCTATTAAATGCTTGGCATCCTCCGTCAAGAAGTAAAATCAAAAATATTTCATGCCTCCCATTAAACTCGCAAGACATTGCAAATACTTTGAGCCAATACGGGCTTTGAACGCAGTACGATTCGCCACTTGTGTTTTTTGAAAAATCTCAGCATCAAAATTATCGTAAGTCGATCCTACCTGTATGACTCAGAACATCACCTAAAACTCCCTAGCAAAGTCCGATTTCATAAGAAAATATAGAACCTAGCCATTAGATCCCGGTCTGATTTATTAGATCCTAGACTAGAAAGATTTGGGTCCGCCGCTTACCAGCCATGAGTAAAGACTTGCTTCCAAATCCGACTAATTTTGATAGGATGCTCCGGCCGGTTGGTTTTGGCCTTGTATGTCTCGTTCGGTACGTGAGGGGGGATGTGAACTCATCTTTTAAGCAACTTGTGATTTTAGCTTTTACGTTATTT
>CAYMGN010000129.1:884-2394 GCA_964389995.1 uncultured Candidatus Peribacteria bacterium
AGATTAATAAAAATAGCAGCGTGTTTTGCTATAGCTTTTACGTTATTTAATTCTGTTGCATTAGCAACTCCGGATATATCAGTGGTTGAAAATACTCCTGTCCATAGTCTTGTCTTATCTGGAGAATGGCAGGGTGAAAACCTAAAGATTAAAGCCCATTCAACGCGCTGTTATCTAGAGGCAGAACAACCGAGACCATTGTATCAAGGCGGCTTCGATGAAGAGCCATTTTCTCCGGTAAAAGAGGGTTTTGCTGCAAGAGCTATGGCATTTTCAAAATCTGTCCGCCTAGCTGAAACCCTCTTTCAGAACCGAGGTTTAGCTCTAGAGACTAGCGAAGGTCAAATCTCTATTAAGAGTTACAAACAGTTGCCAGAGACAAAAAATGAGGCCGGATGTTTTGAATTTGAGATGCTAAGCGAATTTTCGTTGGAAATGGAAAACACGCCAAAGATTTTAGATATTTCAATCGGCAGCATTGAGATTGCTATCTATCCAGAAGTGACGATTGAAAGTTGTGGCGAAGAATTTTCTATAGCCACTGCAAAAGCTTTGCAAGTGCTCTGGACGAGAATGGACCGAGGGATTGATGGATTTGAGGATTTTGATAGCTGGTATCCCGAGGGTTACGCGAGTCATCTGCGTACCCACTTCAATAATCTGGTTATATACCGTGATCACCTTGACAATCAATGCTCAAATGTCAAAGTGAGTGTATTGATTGATCATGGGTTTTCGTCATCAGATCATATTTTGAGGCAACTCAGCTCAGTGAGGCATCAATGGAATGATGTTCTTCAAGATTCTACTGCTCTCATTCTTGGGAGCAGTAAGCGCTTAAGCGGTGTCAAAGCTGGCCTAGAAATCTATGGAAATATTTATCAAAACTTCTCTCCAAGTCGTTGTTTCGTGCTGGATATTGAGACTGGCGATGGCAAATCTATACGTTTGACAGAAAGAATCTTGAGACACCCTAGCCTATCAGTGGTTTTTCCCATAAAGATTAGCCCAAAAAAGCTCTGTGATACGACCCGTTTGCCACCAGGGCAAGCAGACAGCAGAGCTAGTGACATGAAAATAGCGTTGAAGATCGTTGGATTTGAACCTTAGAAACAGCAAACAGTTCTATGTGATGTTCAGCGTCAGAGATAAAAATAAGATGCGTAGGCCATCAACCGGAGTAAGTCTTTTTACCAAACCTCAGCCCGGAAGCAACCACTCCAGAAGATCAAGAAAAAGCTTGGACAGCTGACCTTATCGTTGCCGCCATGCTCGATACGTTGAGCCTCAATGATCGTGTCGTTGATCATCTCCTCAAAACAAGACGAGCACTTGTCTTAGAAAGTCAAGATTCCCCCTGATTCCAGCGACTAATCTAGACGAAATCCTCATGAATGGATCTTTTGCTCCATTTCTCAAGCTCTTCTTTCCTTCATGCAACAGCATTGTATAGCAAAACAATGCCATTGCACTAAGTAACTAGTTGATAAAATTGGAATAACCTCAGAGA
>CAYMGN010000130.1:0-729 GCA_964389995.1 uncultured Candidatus Peribacteria bacterium
CGCCGCGGTGGATGTTGGCGTTTTGGGTTTGGTAGTAGGTGGTGAGGGCTTGGATGACTGAGTGGGGTTTTTGGGTGGTAGCGGCGTTATCGAGATAGACTAAAGGCTTGCCATTAACTTTTTGTTGGAGAATGGGAAATTGGGACTTGATTTTGATGGGATCCAGCATTTGTCTTCCTTAGAGATAAGGATTGATGAACTTTTCTGTTTCTTTAATGAGGCTCATTCTCACCGCTTCGCTGGGGATCATGTGTAATTCTGCTTCCATGAATCCTTTGATCATCAAGTCTTTTGCTGATTTATCGTCGATGCCACGGCTGGTCATGTAGTGGAGAATTTCTTCGTCTACTTGACCGATAGTGGCTGCGTGACCGGCTTTAACATCGTCAGCTTCGATTTCCAGAGAAGGGATGGTTTCGGTGCGGGCCTTGTCGGAGAGCATGAGAGTGTGATGGGCGAGGTAGGAGTCAGTTAGTTGAGCTTTTGGTTTGATGTTGAGGCTGCCACGGTAGCGGACCTTGGATTTGTCTAGTTGGGTGGCGCGGGTGTAGTAGTAGGCGTTGGTTTCCGGGCTGTAGTGGTTGGAGAGAGTTTCAAAATTGAAATTTTCTTTATTAGTGGCCACTAGTAATCCGAGAAAGGTGACATTGGCATCTTGGCCCCGGAGATGAAAATTGAGGGTTTTGAGGTCATCCCAGCCTTCAGTGAGGAAGCTGACAAAAGTGAGTT
>CAYMGN010000130.1:739-2383 GCA_964389995.1 uncultured Candidatus Peribacteria bacterium
TCTAGATTGATATCGCAGTTTTTGAGATGGTCGGTGACGATGATTTTTTCTTCACCGGCTGCGAGATTGATTTCCGCGGGTATTTCGGCGAGATATTCTGATAATTCTTGAATTGATTGATTTTTAGTGGCGATCATAGCTTTTTGATTGGTGTTAGAGATTTTAACCGACGCTTCCTTCCATTTCGATTTCGATCAGGCGGTTGAGTTCGAGGGCGTATTCCATTGGTAGTTGTTTGATAATCGGTTTAGCGAAGCCGTTGACGATCGTGGAGGCCGCTTCTTCTTCTGAGAGACCGCGGGACATGAGATAAAATAATTGTTCTTCGCCGATTTTGGTTACTGTGGCTTCGTGGGCGATGGCAACTTGGTCTTCTTCGATTTGCATAGTCGGGTAGGTGTCGGAGCGGGAGTCTTCGTCTAGAAGTAGGGCATCGCAGACGATGTGGCTTTTGATGTTTTTTGCGCCTTTGTTGACTTTGACTAGTCCACGATAAGTGCCGCGGCCGCCGTCTTTGCTGATTGATTTGGAAACGATGGTGGAGCTGGTGTTAGGAGCGGCGTGGACGATTTTGGCACCAGCGTCTTGGTGTTGATTTTTTCCGGAGAGGGCGAGGCTTTGGACTTCTCCTTTGGCTCCTTCTTCCATCAAGAATACTGCTGGGTATTTCATCGTTACTTTTGAGCCGATGTTGCAGTCGAGCCAGATCATGGTGGCGTCTTTGTAGGCGTGAGCTCTTTTGGTGACGAGGTTATAGATGTTTTGCGACCAGTTTTGGACAGTGGTGTATTGGACACGGGATCCTTTTTTGGCAATGATTTCGACTACTGCTGAGTGGAGGGAATCAGTGGAATAGACCGGGGCTGTGCAGCCTTCGACATAGTGGACGGAGCTGCCCTCGTCGGCGATGATTAGGGTGCGTTCAAATTGGCCCATGTTTTCGGCGTTGATGCGGAAATATGCTTGGAGGGGGAGTTCGATATGTACGCCTTTAGGGACGTAGATAAAGGATCCACCGGACCAGACCGCGGAGTTAAGAGCGGCAAACTTGTTGTCGGTTGGGGGGATGATGCGGCCGAAATGTTCTTTAAAAATTTCCGGATATTTTTGGAGGCCGATGTCAGTTGATTCGAAGATTACCCCTTTTTTGCGGAGGCTTTCGTGGAGGGAATGATAGACGACTTCTGATTCAAATTGGGCTCCGGTTCCGGCGAGAAATTTTCGTTCTGCCTCGGGGATTCCCAGTTTTTCGAAGGTTTCTTTGATTTCGTCCGGGACTTCATTCCAATCAGTTTGGGAACGGTCTTGAGGGCGGATGTAGTAGTGGATATCTCTAAAATCGATCCCTGAGAGGTCTGCGCCCCATTCCGGCATTGGTTTTTTGAGGAAGATTTCGTAGGATTTAAGGCGAAAATTGAGCATCCAGTCCGGTTCGTTTTTTTGCTTGGAAATTTCGCGGATGATTTCTTCAGTGAGGCCCTTGGGACTTTTAAATTTACTTTTAGTTTCGGTCTTGAAGCCAAATTTGTAGTCGCCGACTGCTTCTTTGATCTGTTTTTTGGTCTCTATTGGTACTGCCATTTTTTAATGAAAATTTAAGATTTTTTAATTTGAGAAAAGCACAAAATTTTTAAAAACACTTTT
>CAYMGN010000131.1:0-2361 GCA_964389995.1 uncultured Candidatus Peribacteria bacterium
TTAAACATTGATTCATAATAATCTATTCACGTCCTAAAAATGCCATCATGAAGCGCAAAATCATCAAGAACAGATTGAAGATATCGAGGTAGAGCCCGAGAGCGGCTTCGATATGTTGATCCTGAGGATAATGCTTGAGCTTTTGCATATCGTACATAGTAAATCCACTGAAGAGCAAAATACCAATACCGGAATAAATCAGCTCCATAGTGTTGCCCCAAGGGAAGAAAATACCAAGAATGCCGACACCAATCATACCAAAGAGAGTGATGGTGAGAAATCCACCCATTCCTGAAAGATCGCGTTTAGTAGTGTATCCATAGATGCCGGTGGCAAGGAACATAAAGACAGTAGCCGCCAGGGCTTTAACCAAGAGTGATGCTCCTGCCGGTGAAGCAAGCAGGATAGTAATCAAAGGGGCGATAGTAACACCGGTCAATGCCGCAAAAAGTACAAAGAGAATGCGATTAAGTGGCACTTTTTGGCTCCAGTAACGTGAGGTAAAGATCAGTCCTAGTTCGATAGCATAAAACACAAATTGCAGCGCAGGATATTGAAAGAAGTATTCAATAAAAAACTGCATCGTGAGATACATTCCGAGTGCTGAGGTCAAGATCGCTAAACCAAAATAAGTCATCACTCGACCAAAAAAAGTGGGGGTTAGCCCCTGTCCTACTACTCGATATTGTGGTTGTTGATTGTCGTACATAGCTGTTTCGGTTAATGTTGCTCTAAATACTATAAAATCTTTCAAGATTAGTCAATAGCAGCGAACTCTAAGATTTTTTCGAGGAAATCGAGGGGGTAGAGTTGTGGCTTTTCTTCAAGGGCTTGGTGGTAGATGACGGTAGAGGGGGTGAGGGCAGGGGTGGTGTTTGCCTCGATGACGATAAGTTCGCCAGTTTGAGTGTGCATAAATGCGTCGACTCGAGCATAGCCGTTGAGCTGAAGTTTTTGAGACACTAGTTCCATGCGTTTTCTAGCTTGTTGGATGGCCGCTTCTTTGACATAGGGTTGTGGCGGTGGAGTGATATTGACGCCGGTACCTCCCTGAAATTTTTCTTCTAGGCTGAGGATAGTGCCGCTAGCCACCGTGAGGCTGGGGTTCAGGGCTTTCATCTTGCCCTGCGGGCCGAGGAGTCCGATTGTTACTTCTATCCATTCACTGATTTTTTCCCATTTGAGTTTGTTTTCGATTACGCGGACCTTGTCGGTGGCGATAAATTGTTCGAGAATGAATTGAGGAGTGTCATCAGAAGGCATTTCGACTGGGCCGGGTTGGTTTTCGAAGGTTTTTTCGGGGATGAAGGAGTACTGGCCACGAATGATTTCCGCGTATTTGTAAAGGTCCTGGCTGCCGGTGAGCTTGACAATGCCAGCGGAGCAACCATCTGAGGAGGGCTTGATGATCACGTCGCTTGTGTTTAATGCTGTTTTTATTTCCTGCCAGATTTTTTTGATTTTTTGTTGGCTGCTACCCTTGAATTCTGAGGTCTTGAGGAGATATTTTTTGGGAGTGTAAATGCCTTCTTTTTCTAAATCACGCAGCTCGAGGGCGGTTTGATATTTATCGATGCAGATCTGAGAAGACTTTGATCCGGAGCCATTGAAAGGGATTTTGGCTTTTTCTAACTGAGCCTGCAGTTCGCCATTCTCCCCTATTCCGCCGTGCAAACCGATAAAGACGCAATCGGAGCGTTTGATAAATTCTTTGAGAGTGATTTTTTCGGGGAGGAAGGTTTGTTCGCTGAGATTTTGTGGTTTGATTGCCAGTTTTTGCCAGAGATTTTCACGTAGTGGCTGTACTCTTTCCTCGGAAGTGAAGGCTTCCTGACAGGTTTCGCTGATTTCTTCGACGGTGTGATTGAGAGTCTTGGGATAGGGCAATTTCCATACGGTTTCATTGTCGGTGTCTAAAAGGTATGGAGTAGGATGATAAATTTGAGAATTACGGAGCTTGAGCCAGACATTGGTACCACTCATGATAGAAACTTGACGCTCGGCCGTATTTCCACCAAAAATAACATTGATAGGCTTTTTGTCTTGGGCTGTTTGGCGATTTTTTTCTTTTGGGAAGGCTATTTTGTAGCGCTGGCAGGCATTTTGTACGACATGGTGAAGGAGGTCACTGTGACTAAATCCTAGTTGGGCAGATTGCATGAAAAGGAAGCTATTTTGTTCCATACCACTAATAGGATTAAAGTCAGAAAACCAAAGCTCTCCATCGTCCATCAGCCAACCATCAAAACGGGCAAAGTCTCTCATGTCCATAACCTGAAAGAGCTGCTCGGCTTGGATCTGGATTTTTTCGATAGTTCTAGTGGAAAAGCGTGGCGGGCAATGATATTTGACGTGGTTGGT
>CAYMGN010000132.1:0-2311 GCA_964389995.1 uncultured Candidatus Peribacteria bacterium
CGAAAAACACTATTTTTGTAGAGTATAATCATCCAATCGCCGAACAAGCCCTAAAGAGTTCTTCTACATCAAGGCCAAATGCAATCAGGCGAGACGCTCCGAGAAGGGACCTTTGACGATTCTTGAAATTCCGGTGGCTGTTTGGAACCAGTGATTTTCTAACTTCGTTGAGATAAGTTAAGTCATGACTAATCTCCCCCACTTTTCCAAAATCCCAAGACAGGATGCGATCATCATCGCCAAACAAAAATTGATAGGTCGTCATCTGTTCGCGAGAATATTCAGAGCTGGGTGACACAGTAATTCTGCTGGAGCTGCCTCCCTTGAGCGCGCTAGTTGCGACTTCGAAAGTTAAACCTTCTTCAAGTCGAGCGAGAAAATGTCGCAGGTCTATCATTGACTGTGCGCTGATGGAAACATCGTCAATACCTGAATAGTTCAGGGCATGTTCAAACAGTTGACTGTCTTCTGAGCCAATAACTTGTCTGGAACAACTGTCGATATCGTTTGCAAGAACCGGATTTAGATGAAGCTGGATTGCCAGTACGGTAGGTACAAAAAATCGCTTCATCGCAACTCACTCTCTTTTTTAGGGCGACATGCACACATTGGGCCGAACCTCATGGGTCACTAGAACTCGATTCTCGTTGGCAGCGATCATGCGCCAGCTTTCAGACTGGGTAAAATATTATTTTGACTATTGAAATAATCTAAGACGGTCACGCGTGATTATAATTTACACAGTTCGAGTCGAAATGTAAAGGACTCATCCAAATCTGTTGCCGACAGGCCTTACTGATATTCAAACCACACCAAGTCATCTTCAAAGGTGCGGGCTCCTTTTTTCCTCAGGTCGTTGACATTTTGGAGAAGCCTTCGGTGTGGACATTGCTTGTCGGGCCGGTAGAAGTAATAGATGGCCTCACCTTGAAATCGGGTGCTGGTTAAACCATAAAGGTATTAATGCGAGTGGGTCTATGAGTCCTTCAAATCGGGTCAACTCCAGTTTCTTGGGCTAAAAGATTTTGGATTTGGGGTATGACTGAATTTTAAGGGATTTTTACTTTAAGAAAGATGGCTCCTGAGGACGGACTCGAACCGCTGACAAGGTGGTTAGCAGCCATCATAACCAGAATTTGGAATCCTTGGTGGTCAAGGAGTTCCTAATGAAATTAATCATTTAGTTCCTGCTCCATTCGACTACTCACCACTCTTTCCTGTCATTTTTGATAAGAGTAGCCAAAAAATGGCCAAAAAATATTTGTCTGGTGGATTGACTAATACTACTTAAATGTAGTATTTATATTGCATGAAGCGATTTGTTGATTATTCTGGCGATACCATTCTGCTCTCTTCTGAAACGGAAAAGCATATCATGGACGCACACCCTGAAATTGATCTTGCTCAAATTGCTCAGACTCTTAAAGATCCAGATGAAGTTCGGCAAAGTAGCTACAAATCAACATCGGTATTATATTACCGGTTTAAACGAGCAAAACGTTATATTTGTGTCGTTGTCAAAGAATGCCCAGACGGGTTTTTTATTTCGACTGCAATGACAACGACAAAACCCAAGCTGGGTGAGGTGCTATATGTCAAGTAAAGGAAAGTGGTATATCCACTATGACGTTAAAACCGATTATCTAGAAATCTTAGATAAGAAGTGTGAGACTATTGCCGAAGACCAAGGAAATGGAATTTTTTTCCTGAAAACCCCAAGGGGAAGAGTGGCTGGTTATAGCGCTATCGATGCATCAGAGCGACTTGATGAACTGGACTTTTTAGATCCGCTTCAAAAATTGGCTGTGCAAATCAAAATTACTAGGCTAAAGCGTGGCTTAACACAAGTGCAGGTAGCTAAACTTATGGGTATTGGCTTACTGCCCTACCAACGCTTAGAGTATGGTAACCATAACCCGACTGTGAAGACCATTTTGAAGTTAAAAAAAATACTGCCAGAAATTAGTCTTGATCAAATCGCTTCTTAGTGGGGATGGCGAAAATGAAAAAATCTGCTTTTTAATCGCTGAAAAAAAGCATGAGAGAAGGGCTCTGAATAACCAAAAGTAACCTAATTGCTGGTACAAATTCAAAAAATGACCTCAGAAAGAAAATTTGTAACGCTTGAATGGCAGACTTTTTAGGAGATTTGACCAGTTTGACCACTTGTACCACTTTTTTTTAACACAATTGCCTCTATTCTTAATATGTCTCACTCTGTGAATGCAGAGATCTTTACAAAAATCTTATCGTGTGGTGAACCTCCCTACTAATTCGGACACGAAGTTAAGAGTTTCTATGGTATAAACTC
>CAYMGN010000133.1:0-2309 GCA_964389995.1 uncultured Candidatus Peribacteria bacterium
AGTTTTGCTCGATCGATGAGGGTGTTAGTTAGGATTGAGTCTTCGAAGCGAGCTCTCTGCAAATTCGCTTCGGTAAAATTGCAAAGATATAGATCAGTGTTTGTAAAAACTGTTTTATTTAAAATCGCGCCTGAAAATCTAGTGTTTTTAAAGTAAGAATGAGAAAAATCAGCATCGCTGAGATTGCTAGCACTAAAGTCTGAGGCCAAAAAACTGCTCCCCCTAAAATTAGCATAGCGGAGATTTTTGCCGCGGAGGGCTAGATATCCAGGCCGAGCCATATCCCTGTGCATATCTCCGAGATCAATGTATTGGAGATCTTTGGGGATTTCCGCTTGGCGGTCATAGTGTTCAAACAATTTTTTTAATAAATGCCTTCTACTAAAATGTCCGTCATCATCTGTACCAAAACGGATATAATTAGGGAGCTGCTCGTTTTCCGGTGAGAAATATCCACCTTCAAAATGATCAACAATCGTCTCATTATCGGGAAAATAAGTACCAATATAGCGGAAAAATCTTTTGATTAAGAGTTGATTTTCTTTCTCGTCATAGTTGGGATTGGGGATGAATTGAATATTTCGAAAATCGGTGAACAAACCAAAAACGCTACCACTAAAGCTTGTACCCACTGGGATTTTACAACCATTAAAGCTGGGATTGTCATTAAAAAAGAGATAATGAAGATCAAAATCTATGGTCATCATACTAAAATCAAAATTGTCTTCGTGACAAGATATTTGTGGTTGAGCAATCGCAGTAAAGTCCACATCCTCACCTATACAAGCATCAATTGCTCTCTGAAAAATACGCATTCTGTTAATGACATCTTGAACATTCCGCTTAGCGTCCCTTATTTTTTCGTTTAGGGCCGAATGTATTTTTTCTTTGGACTGAAAAAGAAGACCGATATCAGAAACATTGAGATGGCCGCGGTTTTTGCTTACTTTTTTCGGATATGCCCGGGCTTGATAGAGTTTAGTGAATCTCTGGTATAGGAGCGGTACAAATTCGCGATAAATTTTTTGCAGCCTGACTTGCATTTGTAAGTCGAGGTCTCCGAGATCATTTTGCAACCGGAAAATGTCTTTCCAATAAGGAAATTCGACAATTTTTTGATAGCGATTAAAAACTATATTTCTTTTTCCTAAAAGTTTGAGACCTTCATTGAGCCATTTGCGAGCCTCTTCGGTCAACTCGTGGCCTTTTTCGGCCAGCTGATTGAGCGTTTCCTGCACCTCCAATTCGTGAGCGAGAAACTGGGCTTCATAGTCGAGTGCTTGAGGGAGATCGCCGTAGAGTTCGGTGAGGATCGCTTTGCAGCGGTCGCGTTCACGAGGGTTTTCGCTCTCAAACATGCGGGCGGCAGTGTTAAAAAGTGCGACGTTGAGGGCGTTGCGGCGATTGGCGGCTAATTCCTGACGTTGGAGGGCGAGACCGTCGGCGCCGAGGAGATGGCTGTCAGCGTGATCCTGGGTCTTGCCGAGGATGGCGAGGAGAGCTTGCGGATGCGACTGAACCATTTGGCAGAGATCTTGCCAGAGATTGGCATTGCTGTTTTGGAGGCGCTGAGTTTGGAGCATCTGCTTGAGATCGTGGAGATCGAGATTGCTGTTGATACGGGACTCGGTGACCGCTAGATGCTGGAGATAGTCGATGGTTTGGCCGTGGCTGGGAAAGCGGGATTCGAGATTGAGCAGTAATTCTTGAGTGTGGTCCAGTAAACGATCGCGGGGGATGGACTCGGGATCGAGATTTTCGTCGGGGAGGTAGAGCCTGAGGCCGGGAGCGGTTTCGGGAGTATCGAGAGTTTGATCGAAATGGGTGAGTAAACCGCGTTTTTGAGCCTCGGTAATTAATTGGCGAGCTTGCTGAAAACGCGGATTAGCCCAGACGAGTGGGAAACTAATAGTGCCGCTATCGATGGCAAAACTAAGCTCATGGACGATATTGATGGCAGCGCGGAGTTGAGTGAGTTGCCTTTGGCGCTGAGGACGTTGGGCGGCTGGCGTTTCGTGGAGGTAGAGTTCAGCAAAGGCGAGTTGGGTTTCGAGGGCATCGGCGTGGATCACCAGATCATAGATTTGTTCGAGGTGATGAGGACTTTCGCTTGGCTGTGAGCCGAGAGGGCGTGGGGTTTCTTGGGGCATGGCAACTACTTAAGTTGCTTATTTTAAAACACAAAACTCTTTTAGTCAAGTAATTTGTCTTAGATTCCAGATCGAAACGCAACTAAAAAGGACATCTCAGAAGAAGTATGATGTTGAAGTCAAACCCAACATCTAACCAAGCAAAGATGCCCCACAGGC
>CAYMGN010000134.1:0-2303 GCA_964389995.1 uncultured Candidatus Peribacteria bacterium
ATCAAGCCCTATCATACAGAAAATTACCGCACTTGCTGCCGACTACGAAGCTCAGGAAGAAAAAATTAAAGAGCTTTGTCAAAACAATTGCCAGTCACCCTCGACGCCAAAAAATTTCGACAACTCCACCCCGCCCTCCAAAACCAGCTTCTGAGAATAATCCATCAAAAACTACTCCATCATCAACAAAACCTCAGCCACACACACGCCCGCGCCATCCTCAAAATGATCAACAAAAACATCGGCAACAAACAAAAAGCCTACGGCAAGCTCATCTTTACTCTCAGAAACAATGAAATCAAAATAACACTAGACAAGCCGTAGTGAATTGGATTAGGGTAAAGAAAAATGATATAAATGAAATTCAGAATACAATAAATAAAATAAAATTATGCCCAGCAAGGCCCGACCTCCTCAACCAAAAAACACCTTTCTCTATCTAGTCATCACTGCTCTTCTTATCTCCGCTTTTGTGATGATCTTTAATCCTGGCGAACCGCAAGCAGAGCAAATCAATCTCAATAAATTTGTCGAAGAAGTAGAATCCGGCCGTATCGAAAGTATTGAAGTAGCAGACAATCGCATCAATATCGAATTAGTAGACGGCACTCTCCTCTATACCCTCAAAGAGCCGACCAGCAGTGTCTACGACTTATTATCTCAAGCCGGCATCGAACAAGACGTATTAAACGAACTTCCGCTGCAAGTAGTCGATACCCAAACCAGTCGTTTTTGGACTGACCTTTTGGTGGGACTGATCCCCTTTGGTCTAATCATCCTCTTTTTTGTCTTCATGATGCGCTCAGCTCAGTCTACCAATAATCAAGCCCTCTCTTTTGGTAAGAGCAAAGCAAAACAATATAATAAAGAGAAAGAAAAAACCACTTTTGCCGAAGTTGCAGGTGCCGATGAAGCCAAGCAAGAATTAGAAGAAATCGTCGACTTCCTCAAAAAACCGCAAAAATATCGCAAGATCGGCGCCAAGATCCCTAAAGGAGTGATCCTAGTCGGCGCACCCGGTACCGGTAAAACCCTCCTCGCCCGCGCTGTAGCCGGCGAAGCGGAAGTACCATTTTTTAGTATCTCCGGTTCCGAATTTGTGGAAATGTTTGTTGGAGTTGGTGCTTCTCGTGTCCGTGATCTATTTAATAAAGCTAAGCGCAACTCCCCCTGTATCATTTTCATCGACGAAATCGATGCTGTCGGGCGTCACCGTGGAGCCGGTATGGGTGGTGGACATGACGAAAGAGAACAAACCCTCAATCAAATCCTCACGGAAATGGACGGTTTTGAAACAGGCACCAATGTCATCATCATCGCCGCCACAAATAGACCGGACATACTCGATCCAGCCCTGCTAAGACCGGGACGTTTTGACCGTAAAGTGACCGTAGATATGCCCGACGTCCAAGCCCGCAAAGAAATCCTCAAAGTCCACGCCCGCAATAAACCGATAGACAAGGATGTAGATCTCGCCAGTATCGCCCGTGGTACTCCCGGATTTAGCGGAGCCGACCTCGAAAACCTCCTCAACGAAGCCGCCATTCTCGCCGCTCGTCACGACAAAAAAAGCATCAATAATAAAGACATCAACGAATCAATCGAAAAAGTAGCTCTCGGACCGGAAAAGAAATCAAAAATCATCAGTGATAAAGAAAAAGAACTCACCGCCTATCACGAATTAGGTCACGCCATCATCGGCCACCTCCTCCCAGGCTGCGACCCCATCCACAAAGTATCGATCATCCCCCGTGGACGAGCCGGCGGCGTCACCTGGTCCCGACCAATCGAAGACAAAAGCTATACCTTTAAATCTCAATTTGAAGACCAACTCTGCATGACCCTCGGCGGTTTCGCAGCAGAAGAACTATTCTTTGGTGAAACCACCACCGGACCTTACAGTGACCTCAAAAAAGCCACAAAACTGGCAAAAGCGATGGTCACCAAATTTGGAATGAGCGAACTGGGACCAATGGCTCTCACCACTGAAAATGACGAAGTCTTCCTCGGTAAGGATTTTGGCCACGTCAAAGAATACTCCGAAAAAAGCGCCGCCAAAATCGACGAACTAGCCCGCGAATACATCCTCAAAGCCCACGAAAGAGCAAAAGAAATTCTCGAAAAAAATAAAAAGCTAATGGAAAAAATCGCCGTAGACCTCCTCAAGCTCGAAACTTTGAGCGAAAAAGAATTCGCCGAGTATTTCACTAAGAAAAACCACAAAAAGCCAAAGCAACCACCTAAAAAATGAGTAAAAAGGAAGCAATAGAAATCGAGGACTCGCGCAAAGCCCTCAAACCTAA
>CAYMGN010000135.1:0-2302 GCA_964389995.1 uncultured Candidatus Peribacteria bacterium
GGCTCGTGTTAATCATTACTTTGGCTTTGGTTCTCCTTATGCCGATGTAGAGTCTAATGCTTGGTACTATGATTTCTTTGGTGCTTTTGCTAACTACGGTATTGGCGAACCTGAGATCCAAGTTGTAAATTATGTCTATCCTGAATATTTCTTGACTAAGCGTGCTGCTCGTAAATGGCTTGGTAATGCTTCGGTAGTGATCAATCAGTAATAAACTGATCTGAATATAAGTATGGAAAAGGGGAGAGGCTGGGGGGCCTTTCCCTTTTTAGTTCTTGAAGAATGATTTAAATTCTGGGTAGCGGTCGGTAAATAGTTTTAGCTTCTTTGCTGCGGGGATTTTTTGTTGATTTAGTTCTTTGATTGGTTGCCAATGATTAATAATTATCCATTCAATTTTTTCTTTTGCTTCTTGGAAATTTTTTTCATCATTAATTGTTTGAGAGTTGATGGCTAATTCACGTAGAAAAAATAAATTATTAGGAGCGAGATCGACTGCCGACTGAAAAAAAAATTGGGCATTTGGGTAGTCTTGTTTTTCTTTCAAATGGATTGCTTTTGCAAAATGGTAACGGTAGTTTTGGCCGGTGATTTTGCCGTATTTTTCGATTAATGATTCTCCTTCTTGAGAGCCTTTATTGTTTAGAGCTTCTTGATAATAGAGGTCTTCGAAATGGGGGAATGTTTCTAGAGCAAAAATTGCTTGATCCTCTTCATTAAAAAAATTGGCTTTGGCGTAGAGCATGTCGCTTTTGATTGCGCTGCCGCTGGTGGTGAAATAAAAGCTTCCAGCTAGGAAGAGAGTGAGGGCTGCTACTAGTTTTAAAATTGGATTCTTGAGTCGCGATTTTTGAAATTGGAGCTGGTTGAGTGAATAGAGGGCGAGGAATATGAAGAGAAAATAATAGTGAATTGTGATCGAAAAGCTGAAAAAGTTGGAGACAAGGTACGTGATAAAAATGCAGAGGCAAATGAGGGCAAATTCTTTGTTTTTTGCTTTTTTTCGGAAGAAGTTTTTAAAAATTAGGAAAACAGTTGAGAAAAATATGCTTAAGCCAAATAATCCTTGAGTAAAATAGATTTCTAATAAATCGTTGTGAGCTCGATCGGCGACCAGTGAGACCGATTCTACACTGTAAATTTTAGGATTGAGGACGCCTTGGAAGATGTTTTCAAAAGTTTCTAGTCCGTGGCCGATCAGTGGTTGGCTGGCTATAAGATCAAGGCTTGATTGCCAGATGATTAGTCGGGTGATCAGTGATCGGGTGCTGGGGAAGATAGTGCTGAGAATTATTGTGAGGATCAGTATGGCGCTAATGCTGAGAATAATCTTGGTTTGTTTTTTGAGTGTGCTTGAATAGAATAGGTAGAAACCGACCGCCATTGTGAGGGCGAGCATGGTAGCTCGATTTTCAGTGCTAATGAGAGCGAGTGTTTGGATGATTAGAAGTGCGATATAGAGAGATTTGGAGTTTTTTTGTTTTACTTTCTTAAAGAAATAAACAGTGGTCCAGATTGGATAGATGAGGAATTGGCCGAGGAAGTTTGGTTGGCCAATGGTGGCTACAGGTCTAGTAATGATAGACTCTCCGCTTTCGTTGGCAATTTGTAATAGGTAAAATCTTTGAGCTAGAGCGTAAAAAGCGATTAAACTACCTAGAAGGATTAGTAACTTTAGGAAGTTGTTTCTGTTTTCTTTGGAAGAGAGAAAGTGGATGGTGAAGAAAAATAGTGCGATGTATATAAGGTGAATATAAAGTCCTTGGAGTCGACTATAGGACCCCCAAAAACTTAGCTCTGGTGCTTGGGAAAAAAGTGTGGATAAGGTGAGGCTGAGTGTCCAGAGTGCGATGAGGATGAAGAGTTTTTTGTTCCAGATGATGGAAAATTTTTTGTTTAGTAGGAGGTAAATCGCGCTGCCAATCATTAGTAAACCGATGAAACCACTGAGGAAATAAGTTTTGATCAGTGTAAATTGATTATTTCCTAGCGGGTTGATTAGCGGAATGATGAAGAGGGAAATACCTAGAAGGTAGGCAAGGGTAGGGTGGGGGTTGAATTTTTTGATTTTTTTCATGGGGTTACTTTAACATTATTCTTTATAGATTTGCCAATTCTCTGAAAATCAGTAGAATGTTGATGGTCAGTTTATGTGGGGCTGTAGCTCAGCTGGCTAGAGTACTCCCATGGCATGGGAGGGGTCAGGGGTTCGAATCCCCTCAGCTCCACCAGAATCATCAGAAACCGCAATCTTGCACCTCAGGCTGCGAGTATTTTTTTGAACACGCACCGTATGTGCGCT
>CAYMGN010000136.1:0-2272 GCA_964389995.1 uncultured Candidatus Peribacteria bacterium
AAAAAAATACTCGCAGCCTGAGGTGCAAGATTGCGGTTTCTGATGATTCTGGTGGGTCAGGTGGGACTCGAACCCACGACCAATTGCTTAAGAGGCAACTGCTCTACCGACTGAGCTACTGACCCAAAAAGATTTTTCTCCTCTGACTTTACCACCCACAAGCCATCCCCGCAAGTTTTTTATTGCGAGCTTCACGGAATTCGTTTATAGTAATTAACCAATATAACTTCACTACAAAATGACAAAAGTAAAAGGTCTCACAGAGTCCATGCCCGACACCCCTCAAGAAGATCAGGACAATAGCAAAGACAACGTCTGTGAAATTTTTACCCCCCCTCAAGCAAAAAAAATCCCCACAGTGATGCCCGATCTCGGAGAAGTTTTAGCCACAGCTTTGGGAGCCTTAGGAAAAGAATCACGTAAGGCAGATACAAAGGTACGGTTACTAAGAGATGAAAGAGTAATAGCAAAGAAAATACAAGAAAATTCCGAACAACAGCCATTAACTCAACCCGAAACGGCAATAACAAGATCAACACGCGAAAAACTTGAAGCCTTAACAATAACACTTCAAATCTTTAACAAAAGAAACTAAAAAATAAAAACAAACTTAAATTTTTTCATGTTAAAATAAAAGCATGAAAAATATCCTCCTGTATACAGACACTCCTCAAAATGGCGGCGCCGAGCTTCAAATGCTCCTTTTAGCCAAATTTCTCGATCGTAAAAAATTCAATCCAATAGTAGTAGGTAGCCATTACCCTACTCTCGAGAAATGGTTTCTAAACCTAGAAAAAAACGAAATTCCCATCTACAAACTCCCAGTAAAAAGCAAACACGACCCCAAACACTACCTCTATCTCAAAAAGCTAATCAAAGAAAAAGATATCGACCTACTCCACCTCCACGTCTGGAATCCCGCCAGCTGCCGCTTGGCCTTCCTCGCCGGCAACCACTGTAAAATACCAATCATCACTACCGAACACGACCCATTTAAATTAAGCTTTTTCAAAAAATTAATCCGCCAATTCCTCCAAAAAAAAGTACAAAAAATAGTCACAGTCTCCGAAGAAAATAAAAAACTGTTAACAACTATTGATCCTCAAAATGCCCAAAAAATCGCTGTAATTCACAATGGGATCGACACTACCTGGTGGCAATCACAAATCCTCAGCTTTCAAAACAAAGATCGCAAGGAGATTAAAGAAAAAATTTTTCATGCCAAGGAAGACAGCCTTATCATTACTACAATTTCTACCCTCCACCCCCGTAAAGGACTGAAGACTCTAATCCATGCCGCAAAAGCAGTTGTAGAAAAATACAGCAACGTAAAATTTGTAATCGTCGGACAAGGACCACAAGAAAAAGAGCTCAAATCTTTGATCAACAAACTCCAACTTGAAAGAAACGTTGCCCTCACCGGCCAACAAAACAACATCCCTTACATTCTCAAATCTTCCGACATCTTCGTTCTCCCATCAAATCGTGAAGCCTTTGGATTTGTTAACCTCGAAGCGATGATCTCCAAATTACCAGTAATCGCAACCAAGGTCGGCGGCATCCCTGAAATCATCCAAGACCAAAAAAACGGCATCCTAATTAAACCGCAATCCCCTCAAGAAATGTCACAAGCAATCATCAAACTCATTGAAAATCCCAACCTCAGATCACAACTGTCCACCACTGGACATAAAACAGTTGTAGAAAATTTCAACGCTCAGTCGATGAGCAAGAAGTATCAAGAAGTTTATACCGAAGTTATCCACAAATTTAACACCTCATCATGAAACTCAAAACCGTCTATATCTGTAGCTCCTGCCAGTATCAAAACACAAAGTGGGCTGGGAAATGTCCACAATGTAATGAGTGGAATACACTTGTAGAAGATGTCATCAACGTCGGTAAACCAGAAAAGAAAATTTCAACAACCAGAAGAATCCTCGACAAAAAAGCAAACAAACCCACTTCCCTAAAAGTAAGTAAAGATAAAGAGGAAAGACTGCCGACTAGAGTTGGAGAATTCGACAACGTACTTGGCGGTGGATTCGTACCCTCAAGCCTCACCCTCCTCACAGGAGAACCAGGCATCGGAAAATCCACCATCACGCTCCAAATAGCCAACAACATCGCCGCCCAAAACAAAAAAGTATTAATCATTTCCGGCGAAGAATCGACAGACCAGATCAGCCGCCGCGCCCAAAGATTAAAAGTAGATAATAAAAACATCTCCGTCGTCAATTGCCCGAAAACCGTGAACATTTCCAATGAAGAC
>CAYMGN010000137.1:0-2209 GCA_964389995.1 uncultured Candidatus Peribacteria bacterium
AGTAGTGTTTGAGAAGTCTTGTGAATTGATTTGTGCTTTTGGGGGTTGCAAGCTCTTGGAACCGAAAAGGCAATTTTCTTGAGGGTGGGGGTTGGATAAATAATTCCGGCATTTTTCTTGACAAAAGTCTGTATTTCGATAGAATGCCTTTGTTTTAATGTATTAAAACGCTAAATCAAGAAAGATGACTGCGAAAGAAAATAAAAAAGCGTTGAAAGAACTCTACAAAGCTGTACTAAAGCTGGAAAATGTTGATGAGTGCAAAAAGTTCTTCCGTGACCTCTGCACTATTTCAGAATTAAGTAGCATGGCAGAGCGTTTTGCTGTGGCGAAAATGATCGACCAAAAAATCCCGTATAGGGAAATTAGTAAAAAAACCGGCTCAAGTACCGCTACTGTTACACGCATAGCGCATTGGCTTCATCATGGAAAGGGCGGCTATAAGCTGATTTTGGAGCGCAGTTAGGCGCTGGGAAAATTGGTTTAGTAAGTGCCGCCTCAAGAGAGGCGGTTTTTTTATAAATTTAATAACAATTATCATGAAAATCATTGAACCAAA
Organism: uncultured Candidatus Peribacteria bacterium; assembly: GCA_964389995.1. Classification (GTDB taxonomy): domain Bacteria; phylum Patescibacteriota; class Gracilibacteria; order UBA1369; family LOWO2-01-FULL-3; genus CAYMGN01. Next base: position 560 of record CAYMGN010000137.1, read on the forward strand.
AATACTTAAAGGGACCCGAGAATTCGGCCCGACTAATATGGCCAAGCGTGATAAAGTAATGGCTCAAATCAAAAATATTTTTGCCCGTTTTGGGTATGATCCGATTGAAACACCCATTCTCAACCCTGCGGAAATGATTCTGGGGAAGTATGGCGATGAGGGCGATCGGCTGACATACAGTTTTGAAGATAACGGCAAAAGACGGCTGGCACTTCCCTATGATTTGACCGTGCCTTTTGCCAGATATTTTGCTGCGAACCGGCAACAGCTACCACTGCCGTTTAAAAGCTATCAGATTCAGCGGGTCTGGCGGGCGGAAAAACCACAGAGAGGTCGTCTGCGGGAATTCTATCAATGCGATATCGACATCATCGGAGCTGAGAGTCTTTTGGCAGAAGCGGAGGTAGCGCGAGTGATTACGACTGTTTTTGCTGAATTGGGATTTGAGAGTTTCCGCATCATCACTAATTCACGTCGGCTGATGAATGATATTTTGCAGAAATTTAAGGTCACCGAGGACAAAAGAATGGAAGTGATTCGGGTGATTGATAAATTAGGTAAGATTGGGGGAGATGCTGTGCTGAAAGAATTGGAAAAGTTGAATGTGGAAAGAGCCGGGGAATTATTGCGAGTAATCAAACCGGAAAAAACGACGGCAGAAACTTTGGCGAAATTGCAGGAATATGACACGAGTGAGATTCAGATTTTATTGAAATATTGCGAGAAGCTGGGTGTGGAAGAGAAGTTCTTGCAGTTTAATCCGGGATTGGCTCGGGGTCCGGACTATTACACCGGCATTATTTTTGAAGTGGAAAGCAGTGATAATCCCGAACTTGGGGCGTTGTGTGCCGGAGGACGATATAACAACCTTTGCGGACTGTTTTGCAAAGAAAGTTTCTCCGGTATGGGTGTGGCTTTTGGCTTTGAGAGGATCATGATTGCTATGGAAGAAAGGGGTGATTTTAAAAACCTGAGTTTAAATACTGAGGTTCTGGTCACTGTGTTCGACGAACAGATTATCGGTGATTCTTTGGGAATTTACCGTTTGCTTACCGAAAACAAAATCAACAGCGAGATCTACTTTGAGGCCGATAAATTGAAAAAGCAGTTTAAATATGCCGATAAAAAGCAAATTCCTTTTGTGGTGATTTCGGGGCCGGAAGAGAAAGCGGCCGGCGAAGTAACAGTAAAATCGATGCAATCCGGAAAACAAAAGACATTACCCCTATCGCAATTGGTAACTTACCTGCAGAGCTATGAACAGAGTTAATAACAAAATCCGGATCGCGATCCAGAACAAGGGACGACTGATGCAACCCAGTCTCGATTATTTGGAGCTGTGTGGACTGCAGTTTAGCGCTAAGGGACGTAACCTTGTTGTGCAATGTGAAAACGCCTCTATAGAGCTATTATTCGTTCGTAATAGCGACATCACGGAGTATGTGAGATACGGCGTGGCTGATTATGGGATTGTGGGCGATATATTTGAGGTCGTGCCCCTGGTGCTCGAGAAAATAAAGGAGAAACGGAAATAGCATTTGACGCCAAGGCGCTCTGACACAACAAATAAAAATGAATCTTCTTCGGGGCTTTGAGGCTTCGTGGCTAAAAAAAGGAGGATGAGTATGGAACAAGAATACGGAAAGGTTA
>CAYMGN010000138.1:0-1654 GCA_964389995.1 uncultured Candidatus Peribacteria bacterium
TGCCTAGAGATATTTTGTTTGGCCATTTAAGCGCTTGAGGATACCATTCCAGCGTTTCCCAGGGGATATCGTTTTCTTGCCAGAGGGCTTTGAGCTGAGATTGATCTTCTGGATTAAATCTGAGGATGGGATGGGACTTTTGCTTGAGAGCTTTGAGATAGTCTTGGTAGTATTGTTCAAAAGCTTCTTGGCCTTTGCGCTTTCTTTTTTTATTCATGAGTTTATTTTAAGGATTTCTTAATAAAAGTATCTTTGAGTAACTTGCGTGACCTGGGCTTTAGTGTTATAATATAAGAGTTGTATATCCTAAAACAAAAACAAAATGGATAAAAAAGATAGTAATAAAGCCACTAACAAAAAAGGGCTGGTCGTTGCACTGGTGCTGCTTTTGGTAGTGACGGCTGTGGGGGTTGCTTATTTCTTTTCTGATGTCACTCTTTTTCAGGGGAATATCAGTAAGACTGTAGACAATACTTCGGCTACTCAATATCGTGATCTCAGTGACCTTGCTATTGTATCTGATAATTATCGGATTGCTCCAGCGGATATTTTTACTAATGATGATAAGCTCTTGAGAGATTCTAACGTAACTATGTTTGATTGTCAGGATTTTCTCAATGATCTTGGTGATGAGCCTGAGTTGATGAGATTTATTCTTACCTATGGTGATGCTCAATATCCTGGTAGAGATATTGCAGGAGATATTGAGCAGTTTTACTATGTGGTGGATATGATTGAGAATTGTTTGCCAGGTTATTTGGCAGATGTGTTAGATGAAGCTAATGACAATCAGTGTACTACTGCTTATGATAATTTGGGAGATGTCTATGAGTATCGTAATTCAAATACTGATCGGCTTGAAAATTGTCCTGTTGACTTTTACTATGGTCATAGTATGACATGTAGCGAGTTAGAAGCTGAATTGAGAAATGCTACTCGAAGTACGGATAGAGGGCGTATAATTCAAGCTATGCAAGAAAACGGATGTTCTGATTGTTTTATCGCTTATCAGAATTTTCAAGCCGTAGTAGATAATGCTAGGATTGAGTATGATGCTGCTCGTGCCTACTATTTGGATCAGTTAGCGGAATGTCCAGCTTATGCTGATTTTGTTGATACGAATATGACTGATGATACTACGTCGATTGACGATAATTTTGATTGTAATTTTAAGTTTGCGAGCTATGGTGATCCATATAATTATGATTATAATTTTACCAATGTTCTGAATTGTCCTGTTCCTACTGAATATACCAGTATGAGTTGTGCTGATTTGGCGGAGGCGATGGCGGAGGCCGATACTACTACTGAGAGAGGTAAAATCAAATATGCCCTTAAAGGTCTGGGTTGTTCTGATTGTGCAGCTGCAATCATAGGTCTGGGTTTACTTGATAATCCTCAAAATAGGAATCATGAAGCTGCTACTGCAGCTTATGTTGCTGAAATTGATTCCTTGAGTTGTAATTTTAGTTTTGCACCTGCGGGGTCTAATCTAACTTGTCAGGATTATTTTGATTTGATTAGTTCTACTGATAATCCCGTTGCTCTTGGGGAATATAGGTATCGTATGAATGAATTGAACTGTCTAGGTATAACAACAGCTTATTAGTTTGGTTAGATTTGAAGTTAAAAGAGCCCTCGCAAGAGGGCTCTT
>CAYMGN010000138.1:1664-2183 GCA_964389995.1 uncultured Candidatus Peribacteria bacterium
TTTTTTGTATGATGGTGAGTGACTTTATTCTTAATATTTTTCTCGTGCATTTAGTGATTTTTTGTCATCCGGATCATCAATCTCATAGTGGGGAGGCTTTGCGGAGATTGACTACAAAATTTGATCAAAAAGGGGTTCGGTATGAAGTGTTGGATCTCTATAAAATGGGTTTTAAGTCCGAGTTAGAGGCGGAGGAGATTAAGAATATGAAGGCGCGCGAGCCCTTGGCTGCGGACGTGCAAGAGCTTCAAGCCAAGGTCAAAGAGGCGGAAGTGCTTTATTTTATCCATCCGGTGTGGTGGTATGGGATGCCGGCTCGTTTGAAAGGGTTTATGGATCGGGTGTTTACGGCCGGTTTTGCTTTTCGTTTCAAAAAAACTAATGCCTTGATGATGTTGGGGGCTAATATTTTGTCCTGGATGCCGGGATTGCGCTATTTTGCTCAGCCGATGGCGGCCAATGGTTTCCTCGGTGATAAGAAGGCGGTGGTGATCCGTACTTTTGGTGGGCCTAGTGCCG
>CAYMGN010000139.1:0-535 GCA_964389995.1 uncultured Candidatus Peribacteria bacterium
AATGACGTAGATTTTCAAGACCATTTGACCATCTATCAGGCCGATATACGTTTGGTCTATCTTTTCACACTACTTACTTATAAAGGGCTCGGATTTCGTATCTGCCACTGACCTGAACGACTTCACTTTTAAGCATTAAATTCTCCCCATCAGGGGGATTTTCATTTTTTCCCTTTTAGTTTAGGCTCAAACCACACAGGTAAAAGATGGAAAAAAATTGCGTAAAACAGGAATTTTTATGTCGGATAGTAGAAACCGCCCTTGATAGAATGCTGCCTCAACTAAAAGGTGACCTTGAAGTATGGGTGAATGCATCCACTGTTTATAGAATCGCTCAAATAAGCTCCAGCACCTTGCAAACCTGGAGAGACAACGACTATATCAAATTTGCTAAGATTAGCTCAAAATTGATTCTATATTTCAAACCTTCCATCTATTCCTTTTTAGAATCCAAAAGCCGGCAGCTATGAGTGCAATTGATGATCCATTATTTCTAAAAGGGGTTAATCACGGATACCTGATAACCTCTAATCTC
>CAYMGN010000139.1:545-2172 GCA_964389995.1 uncultured Candidatus Peribacteria bacterium
TTTTTGGACAATATTCAGCCTCAGACCACATACGGCAGAGGATTTTCAGAGGGCGTACGTATTGCACGGATGAAACAAATAGATCGTAGCAAAAACCAGGATCGTGGACGAGACTATTTTGATTATTAGACCCCAACGTGGGGAGTCATTTGGTAAAGTAGCCAAGATTGTGGTTGAGACTATTTTGATTATAGAACCCCAACGTGGGGAGAAATTTGGTAGAGTAGCAAGACGTGTCCTTGTTGAACATTGCACTTTTTCAAAGGCAACGCGGACAGGTCTTGATTTTTGTCATACGCTGCGCTACAAAAATGGGGGTCAATGAATCATAACAGCTATAAAATCAATAAAAAGGAAAGGATTGGTTTCAGATGCACGCAGAGTGAAAAGGAGGTCATTGGCATTCTGGCAGAAAGGGCCGGTATGTCCCTGTCACGGTTTGTGTTGGATGCCGCATTAGATAAACCAATTAACAGTCCGTTATCCCCAGAAGAAAAGATCATATACATGGGCTTACCTAAATTGATGTCGAACCTTAATCAGCTTACTCGATATGCCCATCAAGGCAATCTTCAAGTAGAGGAAATTAACCAAGCGGTGCAGCGACTTAATGAACTGCTCAACAAACTATGATTGGTAAAACAACGATAGGTAAAGACTTTGGAGGATTGGTCCGATATGTGATGAATCAAGAGAAAAGCCAAGTTCTTTCAGCACACGGGGTTCGTATGGACACTGCCGCAAATTGTACCAAGGATTTCAATACCATCAGAAAAGGAAATTGGATCGAAAATGCCGTGTGGCACACATCTATCTCATTTGCTCCTGAAGACGTGGTAAACAACGATCTCATGGTCAAAGTAGCTTATGACATGATCCAAGGTTTAGGTCTGGGGAAATCTCAGTTTCTAGTCGTCAGACATCGCGCCACCAAGCATGAGCATCTACACATTGTGACCTCCAGAACACAAGCTGATGGGACGGTGGTGAGTGACTCATTTTGTAAGAATAGAACTGCCTCCATCTGTGACCAGCTGGAAATCAAATACAGCCTGACCATTGCCAGGCATCATGGCAAATCCATGAGTACCGATAAGGCGCCAGAGTTGGCATTAATTAAGAAAGAGTTGCGAAAAATTCTTGCATCAGGGTTTGATGCTGGTATCGCTAGCTGGGAAGAATTATCAGAATACCTGACCTCTCGATTAATAACTTTTAAAATCGATAAGGCCGGATGGAAGCTTTCCTTACGCGGTCGATGGATCAAGGCATCCGCAATCGACAGATCCTTTAGTAAAGGGCGCATTGATAAAAGATTTTTAACTAAACAGAAAAATTATGAACAAGAAAAATCAGGACATTCTTATTGAGGAACTGCTGAAGAAACATAAACATCTCGAGGATGAGTACAAGCGCCTAGATGGTCTTATCCAGGACATCATTTACGGTGAAGGCAACCCATTGAAAGCGCAAATTGAAAAACAGTTCAAAGAATTTAGAGATGAGATTCAAAAAGTAGTCAAAATTCAAAATGACAAATTCCAAAATTGTAAAGACGAATTAGCTGATCAAAAAAAATTCAACCTTAACACGATAGAAACAATAGAAACACTTCAGGAAACTATAA
>CAYMGN010000140.1:0-1448 GCA_964389995.1 uncultured Candidatus Peribacteria bacterium
GATCAAACAAAAAATCAAAGAATCCGTCAGAGGTCTCACTCCCAGCCCTGAAAAAGTGGCCGGTCTCGATGACCCGGGATTGCTCGAAGCCATGCGCACAGTCGAAACTCAAATCAAAAATCGCATGCTCGAAGCCTCTCGGCTCCATGATAGTGGTGATCTCGATCAAGCCCTCATCCTCGATCACACCGTCGAAGCTCTCATGGAAGAAAAAGACGCCCTCGAACAAACTTATCGCAACAATCTCAGCCGAAAACTCAATAAAATCAATAATCTCACTAACAGTCTCGGTATTGACCTCTTTAGCGCTGAGCAGTTGCGCATCCTCCTCCTCGAATCTCAGGTCACGGGAGAAAAAGGCAAATCCCTCAAAAGTATCTCTATTGACGCTCTTGCCTCCAGTGGATTTGATACCTCAAGCCTCAGCCACAGCGAAAAAATCCACATTGATTCTCTCAATTTTGTCACCGCCATCAACGAAAAAGAACCCACCCTCATGATCACCTGGCGGGATTGGCATGGTTACAGTGTTACTTCACCCATCTCCAATTTCCGCAAGATGCTCCTCGCCTTTGAGGGCCATATTGAGCCACCCAAAGACCTGGACACTAAATCCGATCTCGATCATTTCTGTGAAGATCAACTCAGCTACAAGCTCACTCAAGACCAAGAATTTACCCGCAAAATGCCCGACGGCAGCACCGAGCAATTTGCCATCACCAAAATCGACAAAAAAGATGAAAACTGGCTCGTACATTTAGATAAAAACCTCATCACCACCTTTGCCGGACAACTACCCTCAAGTTTTGAAGACCGCCGTAATCGCGAAACCGCAGTGATGACCGTCGGCCAATTCATTACCTTCCTCAAAAAATGGAACGCCGAGCCTCTCAATCAAACCCCGGAGCAAACAGCAACCCGTGCCCGCATTATTCAAAGAAAAAACGAGGATGAGCTCGATCGGCTTTCTCAAGACATGGATCCTCACTTAAGGACGGTATTTAGAGATATTCATCATTTAGAAGACGGCGGTTTTGATGATCAACAAAAAGCTCAACTGGGACTCCTGCTCGGATATGCGCCCAAAGCGGCATCGACAATTACTGGAGGCGACGGCCCACGTACCTTTCATCTCCGCAACGGCGGCACCGCTCAAGGAAAGGTCGAGGGCGGACAGATTTACCTACCACAAAAAACCGATCAGGGAGATATCATCACCCGCAGTGACGTCAAACATCTCACCGGTGATGCCTATAAAGAAGAACCGGAAAACGAAATCACCAAGGACGAAAAGCGCCGCTGGGCCATCAAGGCTGCCGATAAACTCAAGCTCCAACTAGACAGCGCTCAAGCCGTCACCGCCCCTCAAGGCGGTCAATCTCAAGAAGAAGATCAGCCCCCTCGCGTAGACCCGCAGCCCATCCCCTACGTCGAAGATGCACCCCCCT
>CAYMGN010000140.1:1458-2022 GCA_964389995.1 uncultured Candidatus Peribacteria bacterium
ACCCCCCTACAAAGAGGTCCACAAAGTCGGCGGCATGCAAATACCCACGGGCAACCTCCTCCGCTCTCTCGTCGCCGAAACCTACATCCTCAGCGGTAACGATGTCTGGGAAATGGCCAAAGTCTGCTGGGAATACTATGTCCGTAAGCGTGATCGTGCCCAAAAACAACGCATCGGGTCCGTCGGTGAACATATTCCTGGCGTATCTTCCGAGTTCCGTCGTATCCGCGCCGCCTCCGAAGCCGAGGAAGTACAACAGTGGAAGGAAGGTATCAGTGAACAAGGTCCTCAAGTAGCTCGCGACCGTCTCCGTAATGCCGGTGATGTCAACGAAGTAAAAGCCGCCTTTTTATACTTAGCAGAAGAAGGGCTCATCCGTTGGGACGATATCGGCATGTGGAAAAATCTTAATCGTTTCATCGATCCGCGCTCGATTGTGCCCATCCCTATCCCCAGCAATGGAGATCCCTATACCAAGGATGAAGAAGGTAAAACCGGTTTTGATTATCTCCGTGAAGTGATCGATAACATCTGGGATCCTGGGACTTTTGATGGTTGGGTCAG
>CAYMGN010000141.1:0-1979 GCA_964389995.1 uncultured Candidatus Peribacteria bacterium
CGCAATCTCCGAGCACTAAAAAATCTCCTTCCTGACAGCGCCTTCAAGCAAGCATTCATCACTTTACGCTCTTCGGCACTTCTGATTTTTTTCACCGCCGCTTCAATCTTTGCATGCATCACAAATGTCTCCGCGTCCCACTGCAACTCCTCCGGTAGGTGACCATAAAATCCTGACAAAGCCTTTTTTTCCAGTTCATCATTTTGATCGGCCGCCAATTCCACCGAGCTCAGCAACATTAGATTGAGAATATTCCCCTGCATAAAGAGGATTTCTTCGTTGGATTCGCCATTTCCGAGGATGATTTTCAGGAGCTTGGGGTAATTTTGCACTAGAGAGCAGAGGTCGCTGTACACCGATTCAATTGCCTCACCACTAGCCATCATTAATCCCAGACCAAAACGCATAGTACTGGCCGCCCCGATTTCACTTTCCGCCTTCTTTATTTCCAGCATCCGCTGCAGCTCCACCTTGTCCCTAAAAAAATCACAAACCCGCTCCACTCTTTCATAATCCCCATCCCCTTTGAGCATCGCCTCCTCAGCAAAAAGCACCAAATTTTGTACCAACAGCTCAGTCGCCGCCAAAATAATCTCCTCGCTATACCGGTCGCGATCGATATGCTCGGCCGGCAAGATATGCGCATCAGTGTCCTCACCCAGCAGCTGATCAATTTTTTGCCGATTACCGTTGAGCACGCTCGCTACATCACTCTGATTAACCAGCCGCTCCAAATTCCGATAGGCCAACCTGATCTTCGGACTATTAGCCACCGCCGCATAGTTGAGATCGCCACTATTGACCGCTACGATCACCCCTTCCAAAAAATCCAACTGCTGCCGAATCCGCCGCACAATCCCCAGTCTCACAGCCCTCTCACGCTCAGACAACTCAAATTCCTCCGCCCAACACTGCAAATAGGGCATCTCCTCCTGGGCAAAACGATCCCCCCGACAGAGCATCAACTGCGGATCCCTCTCCAGCGGCAAAATTTCACGTTTTCTCGGATCGTTGTGATTCATTGTTGAAGAAAAATAGACTGTACTATAGAAGGTGGTGGGGGAAAGTCAAATTTTCTTCTAAGGGGATGGAGTAGAGATTGAGGACTAATTACCATTCAAACACCTCCACAATACTCTCGATCGCATTCTTAATGCGCTTTAGGATACCTTTCCTCTCAAGAATTGGAGGCGTTGAAGGCATTAACTCAACAATTTCTTGATCTTGAGGTAGCTTTTGCGTGTAGAGATATTCGCCAATTAATTGTTCTAATTTTACAATCGGAATATTTTCCGCCACGGCAATTTTTTTCAAATTATTTGCACGTTCACTTGTCCAGAAGTCATTAAAGGCTTTTTCTACATCATCCGAGTTAGCTATTTTTGGTAAATTTTCTTCTATAAATTTCCGTATCAGCTCCTTTTTCTTTCTCAATTGAAGGTCGCGGTCAAATAGACGCAAAATTTCTTCAGTCTTTTTATCACGTGCCGCTTGAGAACTGATGTTTTTCAGTCCGGCCAATAGCTGGATAATATAATCAAAATTGACGATGTCTTTGACCATCAGTTCTATTTCAAAGTCGATCTGATCAAGTACTGACTCCTTGTCATTACCAAGATTTTTCCTCTCTTCATAAATATCCCAATACTTGCTTTGATAATCATAAAATTCCTGCTCTTTCACTCCCAATCCCTCAAAAGAAAACTCCGCAAAAGTTTCCAGAGAAGCTTTTATCCGCATCAGAGCTCTAAAAGCCTTCACAAATTCAGCCTTTTCCTCTTCGCCCATGAGCTCATCTACGGAATCCACACTAGGCGTTTTTTGCCTCACAGCCCGAAGCTTCTCCTCAAACTCCTCCAGCTGTCGTTCGTAGGGCTTTCTAAACACAACCTCCTTGGCGTTTTCATCACCATAGAGGGCCAGAGCCTTGTCAGTCTCCAGTTTTAGATTGCGAAAAGAGACGATATTCCCATGTGGCT
>CAYMGN010000142.1:0-1889 GCA_964389995.1 uncultured Candidatus Peribacteria bacterium
CATTTAATTGATCCCCTATTTTCATAAATGGAAACTAATTCGCTGATACTTACACGAAAAGAGGTTTTGCGGGCTGAAAATCGACCACGTTTATGGGCCCAGGGTATAGAACCTCTTGGCATCCGGGAGAATTTTTATCGGGATTTGATGGGTAAGATTTTACACCTTTTGGCGACCAAAATTTATATAGCGGTAGCGATCGCTACAAATGTTATGTAAGGATGGATGAGGGATATCAGGGATGTCGGATGGGGTCGCGGGAAGGATTTTATCGCAATCAGGAGTAAAACTACTCGATCAAGGACTGGCCGGTCATCTCCGCCGGCTTCTCGATGGCGAGTAATTGAAGGATAGTGGGGGCGATATCTTTGAGGCCGAGGTCGGGGTCTTGGCGGAGGGAGACATTTTTGTTCCGGTCGGAGATGTAGATGCAGATCACCGGGTTGGTGGTGTGCGAGGGGCAGGGTTCGCCGTTGGGATATTGCATGTACTCGCAGTTGCCGTGGTCGGCGGTGAGGATGATTTTGTAGCCTTGGGCGAGGGCTTTGGGGATGATCTGGGAGAGGTTTTGATCGACGCTTTCGACGGCTTTGACGGTGGCGGGGAAGTTGCCGGAATGGGCGACGAGGTCGGTATTGGCAAAATTCATTACAATCAGTGGATACTCGTTTTTATCCATTTCGGTGAGGAGTTTTTCGGTCATTTCATAGCTACTCATTTCCGGTTTTTTGTCGTAGGAGTCGACTTTTGGTGAAGGGACGACGATATGTTTTTCGCCGGGGAAAGGTTCTTTGATTTGGGAATTAAAAAAGAAAGTGACGTGGGCGTATTTTTCGGATTCGCAGACGCGGAGTTGCCGGTAGCCATGGCTGGATAGGGTTTCAGAGAGGTTGTGATCTACTTTTTCGGTCCGGTAGAGGATGGGAGCGGCTTTGCTGTAGGGGCCAAAGCAGACGAAATATGGTAGAGCTTTTTTTTCTCTTTCCATCTTTTCTAACTGCTCGACGGTAAAAACTTCAGTCAACTGCTTGGCGCGGTCGGTACGGAAATTAAAGAAAACCATGGTGTCATCGTCTGTGACCCGGCAATTATCACTGAGGGCAATCGGTTTGAGATAATAATCAGTGTCCACTCCGGATTGGTATTGTTCTTGTACTGCTTGGATAGGATCGCTGCTTTTTTGGCCTTTGCCTAGCGTGTAGAGGTCGTAGGCTTGTTGAGTGCGATCGTAGTTTTGGTCGCGGTCCATGGCGTAGTAGCGGCCGATGAGGGTTGCGAGCTGGCCTATTCCCAAAGTTTCGCATTTTTTTTGGATCATCTGGATGTACTTACCCACTGATCTTTCGGGGACGTCGCGGCCGTCGGTGATGCCGTGGATGCAGACTTTTTTCAGGCCTTCCTTCTGAGCAAATTCGAGGAGGGCAAAGAGGTGATCGATGTGAGAATGCACGCCGGCGTCAGAGATCATCCCGACAATATGAAAGGTAGAATTATTTTTCTTACAAATTTCCGCCGCTTTTTTGAGGGCCTGCTTCTTAAACATTTCGTCCTTGCGGATGGAGCGATTGATTTCTTCTAAAAACTGGTAGACGATGCGGCCGCAGCCCATGGTGAAATGGCCGACTTCGCTGCCGCCCATGGTGTCCTGGGGGAGGCCGACTGCTTCGCCGGAGGCTTGGAGGAGGGTCTTGGGGTAGTCGGCGCGGAGCTGGTTGATAAAAGGCGTGTTGCTGCGCGTTACGGCGTTAAAGGGATAGTCTTTGCCTTCGCCGTAGCCGTCGAGGACGATAAGCATTGTTTTTTGGGGGGTGGTGGACATGGGGGGAATTAGCTTGTTTTTAAGATAGTGGAGATTGGAAGGGAGGGCAAGGGGAGTGGAATGGATTTGA
>CAYMGN010000143.1:0-1868 GCA_964389995.1 uncultured Candidatus Peribacteria bacterium
AAGGCCGGTCATAGTGCTATCAAAGAAAAATTGAATGATTTTGTAAGAGAATTTGATGGGAAATACTTGGTTTTTGATTTTTCCGATATGAAGTTTATTAATAGTGAAGGGATTGGTTATTTGATGGAGATACATACTCATATGGTTAAGGATGATAAGGCTCTGGTGATTTTTGGGATTAAGGCTCATATTGCTGATGTTTTTGAGACGATTGGTATTTCGGATATTATCCCTACCTACAGAGATTTAAACGACTTTCTTAATCAATAGTTATGCGTTTTTTGCGCAAAAGCATCATTCGAAAACTGTTTTTGAATCTTTTTCTATTTACTCTTTTGATTGGAGCGATTGTTTATTATTTCTATTTGAGTGAAATTGGTCAGGTACCTTTTGAGTACCTAGTAATTGCACTTGGTGTTTTTCTTTTATATTTTTTAATCGCTTATTGGGTAGATGTTGTGAGACCGCTGAAAAAAATATTGGTGCCTATTCAGGCTTTGATGGCTGGTCAGGAGTATAAGCGTATTTACACTAATCGTATCGACGAGATTGGGGTTTTGGCTCATTTTTTTAATCGGGTGACTAGTACTTTGGGGGAAGCAAGTTCGAGCATTAAGGATCGGGCGAGGATGATTGATGAGCTTCAGATTGCGGCTCAGTTACAAAAAGATATTTTACCTACTAAAACTCCGCCCGTGCCGCAGATGGAAGTTGTGGCTAAAAATAAGCCTGCTTCAGAGCTCGGTGGTGATTCGTTTGATGTTTTTACCGTTAAAGGTAAGACTTTTATTTATATCGGAGATGTGACTGGTCATGGTGTGGCGGCTGGGTTGATTATGACGATGGTTAACTCTTTAATTTCAGTATTTGCTGATATGTATGTGGCGCCATATGAGGTGATGGTTAATGTCAATAAATATGTAAAGAGACATGTAAAACAGTCGATGTTTATGACTATGGTGATGTTGTGTTGGGATCCAGAGGCTGATCGTTTGAGTTATGTGGGGGCGGGACATGAGCATATCCTGGTTTATCGTGGTGATAGTGGAGAATGTGAGGCGTTGTTGTCTGGTGGGGTGGCTTTGGGGATGGTGCCTGATAATTCGGCAATGATTGCCGAGAAGGAGATTCAGTTGAATGAAGGTGATTTTATCGTGCTCTATAGTGATGGTATTACTGAGGCAAGAAACGAAGCGGGTGAATTATATGGGCTAGAGAGATTGCAAACTTCTGTAAAGGAATTTGCGTCTCAATATTCAGCTGACGGTGTGCACTACCATTTGGCTAAAACTGTGTCAGATTTTATGGGTAACGCGAAGCAGTTAGATGATATGACTTTGATTGTTCTTAAAAAGAATGCTCAGAGTAGTGAAAAATCTTATAGTGAAGCGGATACAAGTTGGTAATCTAATTTTTTATTTCATGACTTTAAGTGCTTTAGATTTTGATTTTGATTTGCCAAAGAAATTTGTAGCTCAAAAACCGGCGGAGCCTCGGGGTCATTCTCGTTTGATGGTGATCGATACTGCTAATGATAAAATTGAGCATAAAAAATTTTTCGAGATTGGCGAGTTTCTCAATAGTGGGGATACTTTGACTTTGAATTCTTCAAAGGTGATTCCGGCTAGAATTTTGTTTGATTATCAGGGGCGGGAAAGAGAGATTTTTTTGTTGAGAAAAAAGGATGATGATGTTTATCAGGTGATGGTGAGGCCCGGGAGGTTTTTCAAGGAGGGGAAAAAGATTGAGGTTGATGATGGTTTGTTTGTAGAGGTGATTAAAATTTTGGTTGATGGGACGCGTTTGGTTCGTTTTGTGGATCAAAGCGGTGATTTAGCTGGTAGACTACATGCTTTAGGTGAGTTACC
>CAYMGN010000144.1:0-1843 GCA_964389995.1 uncultured Candidatus Peribacteria bacterium
GAAAAGGAAAAAACAGCCATTACCGCCATCAACGAAGGCAAACTCCTCGCGGACATCGTCAAAGAAAACGACGACATCACCGACGACCACCTCCGCTCAGTCACCCTCAATTTCCTCGCCGCCATGGCCCGCGCCCTCAGCACCCTCACCAAAAACGGGGTCAACTTTGAAGAAGAAGGTGAGATCGAAGGGCTCAAAGGCAAGGTCTCTATCGAACTCGGAGCCGATGGAAGATATTCTCAGTTAAAAGGAAGAAATATTGCAGGAAAGGCAGTTGAAAAAGCTGGTGAGTTGGTAGCAGCAGCAAAAAATGCGGAATCAGAAGAAGTAGAAGCACAAACAACCCCCTCCTTCACCGAAAAACTAGGCGAAGTATACGACAGTGCTACAGAAACCATCTCCGCTCTGGCTCCAAAAGAGGCAACATTCTACAAACTAATACATTCCGGATCCGACCAAGAAGTAGAAGCCAATTTTGCAGATGGAACGGTTGCGAGATCAAAACTACTGTGGGATGCAAGCGATGACCAAATTCAGTCTATTGAAGTAGCTGAAAAAGGTAGTGACAAGTTTCTAAAAGTAACAACTAGTCTTACCAACACACCAAGTTTTTACATTGAATTGATTGGCCAAAGTGGTCGAATTACAGACATTAAATATGATACCATAGCCGAAGATAAAGGAAAATTCCTGCCAAATCTTCAATCACTTTATAAAGTAAATATTGATTCAGATGGAAATATCAAAATTAAGAGGAATAGTATTTTAAGTTGGTTTTAATGTAAAGCAGATGAAGCCGGTCTACTGTAGAAAAGCGGAAACAGAATCAATCCCATGGTGGCAGGTGTGGCCGGAGGAGGAATAAAAAGCAGCACAAACAAAAGCTAATAAAGACGAGACAGAGGACTCAGAGGAATCAGAACCAGATTTTGGAGCAGAGGCTATCAGAGATCTACTCGATTTAGCTGCTGGAGAAAGTGTTCATGAAGCTCTTCGAAAGGGTTTTTTTGATCAAGCAACGGTTTACAATTTTTTCAACAAAGCCGGCGTTAAATTTCGTATTGAGGTTGACCGTGACAATAGTCAATTAGTCCTCAAAGATGATTACGGACAAACAGATGACATAACTATGGCAGAGGCTCAAGAAAAAGGTAAGCTAAGAGAGGCACTTAATAATATGAGCCAAACTAAAAAAACGCCGGCACAAGTTTTATTTTCTGAATTAAATAGGGTATCCTCAGATTTTCCCAAACCGACAGCAATCAACGGTCAATCAATAATCTACAAAATCGGTGGTATGGATTATACTGTTAGTCCACGGGGAGAGAATGGGGCTAAAATCACACTTGGAAAAGAAGAGATATCAGTTCCCAGAAATAGCGTAAAACACGCCATAAAGTTGATCAAAGAAGTCGACGACAAAATCGATTCTTATGGTATCGATAAAGATTCTGATCTGGAGGTCAGCTCTAGCCCAGGTGACAATAACGTGGTGATAAGTTATCGCTCTGATAGTGGGGTTACAAGATTTATAAACGTAATTGGTTCCGGCACTACGGATGATACCTCAACAGATGTTCTACTTGATGAGGAGACAGTTCAGTCATACGTATCTGGGGGATTAGACCTACCTACGCAAAGAAACATCATACGTAAGTGGTGGGAAAACTCCTAGCCTTACCCCCGCTTCAACTCCGCCTCGATAAACCCATCGAGCTCACCGTCAAAGACCTTATCCGGATTGCTCTCTTCGTAACCGCTACGATGGTCCTTGACCATTTTGTAGGGGTGGAGGACGTAGGAGCGGATTTGGTTGCCCCAGGACATTTCTACTTTTTTACCT
>CAYMGN010000145.1:0-1820 GCA_964389995.1 uncultured Candidatus Peribacteria bacterium
TGCCATGGGTAACAGCAGAATCAATCAAGATACATCGCTCCCAAACACCATACTCTTGAACTCTGGGGTCAGAGTTAAGGATATAGGTTCTTTTGGTTTTGATGTTGCCATTTGTATGGTAAAATCGCCACAAGCCAAATCTTGCAACTTTATAGTGGTTCCCTATATGCCAAATTTTTCCATTAGGATGATATACAATTGATATTCCCATTCGCATATCATCCCGAAATTGGGTGCGTTCGCAAAGGTAGTATGGCGCATAAGGAAAATATCTCGTTTCTAGTCCATGTTTCTTACCATTCTTGTATTCTCTTTTATACTTAATTGGTACATCTGTTAATGAGAAAGAGCCAAGGGAATCCGTGAGCTTGCCCCCAAAAACTGGACAATTGCTTAAGAAAAATTGAGGGTAAATACTTACCTTATTTTTATGGCAAAACGTCGAAAAATTTCCTCAGAATTTAAGTTTAAAGTTGCGCTCTCTGCACTTAAAGAGAACAAGACTTTATCAGAATTAGCCAGTGAATATGGGGTTGCACCAGCCCAAATATCGAACTGGAAGCAGCAGCTAATTAAGTTCGGTCCGAGCATCTTTGATCGGGGGAAAAAGTCGGAAAAAGGGACAAATCAGCAGGCCTTAATTGACTCTCTTTATCAAAAAATTGGGGAGCTTCACACTAACCTTGACTGGCTTCAAAAAAAAGGCTTAGATCGCTGAGTATTTCGGAGAAGCGAAGCCTGATTTCCCTAGACAGTTCTTTGAGTATTTCGGCTCAGTGTAGGTTACTTGGTCTGAATCGTTCGAGCTATTATTACGAGCCACTGGGTGAATCTGCCCTTAACTTAGAGCTGATGAAAGAGCTTGATAAACTCTATCTGAAAAAACCTTATTTTGGTCGCCCACGTCTAACTCATGGACTTCGAGAGTTGGGCTATGATGTGAATCAAAAACGTGTCGGACGATTGATGGGAATCATGGGTATCCGAGCTTTATATCCTCGACCACGCACCACAATTGTCGAGAAATCGCATCCTAAATACCCCTATTTGGTGGATAAGAATGCGATTTCACACCCCAATGAGGTTTGGTGTTCCGATATTAGCTATATTCCAATGCGTTCAGGCTTCTTATATTTAGTGGCTGTAATGGATTGGTATAGTCGCTTTGTGTTGAGTTGGGAAGTATCAAATTGCATGGATGTCAATTTTTGCTTAGAGGCACTTGAACTGGCTTTAGAACAGGGTACACCCACAATTTTCAACACCGATAAAGGGGGGCAATATACCAGCAAGGCATTCACTCAAATGTTACATGATAGAGGTGTGAAAATCAGTATGACCGCGAAGGGAGCGATGGATAACATCATGATTGAGAGGCTCTGGAGAAGTGTCAAGTACGAGCATATTTACCTACATGAATACGACAATGGACGCCAACTTTGTGAAGGTTTGGAGCAGTATTTTTACCAGTATAATTATGAGAATCCACATAGTAGCCTGGGTATGCGAAAACCTTTTGAAGTATGGTCACAAGAGCAATGATTCGACCAAAACAGGCGTCACAAAAATCGCTTTCCCTTTGCTTGGGAACAAGAGCAAGCCCTTCGGGTGGTCTGCGACCACTCTTGCACCCAAGCACGGAAAAGCGGTATAAGTAACGTCTGCATTTGTCGAAAAAAATGTTATGTTTGACAGTGTGATTTGAGCTATTTTTAACACTTTTTATTTCTTAACTTTTTCTTAACGCTGTCCAATGAATGGGGACAAGCTCAATGAGGCTCTGTTGGGCATTTTTCTTAGATCGGTATTGATCCTCCTTA
>CAYMGN010000146.1:0-1808 GCA_964389995.1 uncultured Candidatus Peribacteria bacterium
GAAAGTGTCAGTGGTCCGCGGCGGGTGCCGTCTTTGTCGGGGATCCCTTTTTGGCCGATGGTGTTTAATTCTTCCTCGTCTACGTGGAGATTGACTTCGTCGGCTTGAGGGTGGGATTGGAGTTTTACTTTTGGTACGATGAGATCCATGCCATTGTCGGAGGCGAATTTTTCGTGGTCCTTGATGTGGATTCTTTGGATCAAGGGATTGGCGATTTGGTTGCCAATTTCTTCGACGGATTTTGGTGTTAATTCTGAACCGCTGAGGAGATAGAGTTTTGAACTATGGACGCTTTCTTCTTCTTTAAATTTTTCTTTTAGTTTGTCTTCGATGCTTTCTTTGGTGGTGTGGGCGATATTATCGGTGACACCTGGTAAAAAACCGATTTCTAAGGCGAAATCGAATTGCGTTTTTTGGTCGTGTTCGTCGATGCGGTAGCTTTGCGTGACTGGATTGGTGAGCATCGTGGCGATCGCTTCTAGTTGATGTTTGGTGAGGTGCTTGTTGATAGTGTAGACCTCGATTACTTTGGCGGCAGTAACAGGAAATTTTAAGTCACGGAGTTTCTGAAGGGTGACAGCGGATAGACTGTCGTGAACATCAGTGGAAACTTCAATGCGATGAGCCATTTTTTGAATTTTTTAAGAATGCAAGTTGATTGTATCAAGTTTTTTTAGGCTTCGCTACCGTGGCATTTCTTATATTTTTCGCCGCTACCGCAGGGGCATGGATCATTGCGGCCTACTTTTTCTACTTTGACTGAACCGTCAGAGCGAGTTGGTTGTTTGACGATCACTGGGTTGTTGCTACTAGAGTTGGAAGCAAAATTGCTGTGGGTGACTGAGCCATCTGCGTTTACTTGAGCACGTGGCCGGTTGGAGAGGGGAGCGGAAATGGCGTTTTCGTTAGTGCTCATTTTTTTTACTTCTGAGCGTTTGAGCATTTCTTGTGGCGCTGCTTGTTCGATGTTGATTTTAAAGAGTGTACTGATGGTGCTGTGGTCGATTTTGGCGATTAATTCTTGGAATTGTTGGTAACCTTGGCTCTTGTATTCGATCAGGGGATTTTTTTGGGCATAGCCGCTGAAGGCAACGCTGTTGCGTAGGTCTTTCATGGTATTGATGTGGTCCATCCAGAGGGTATCGGTCGCTCGGAGATAGACTGCTCTTTCTAGATCACGCATGATTTTGGCATCGGGGAGCTTTTCTGCTCTGGCGGTGTAGGCTTCTTTGAGAGTTTTAAAGATTACTTCTTTTAGTTGGTCTATCTCAGTAATTTTTTTCAGCTTTTCTAGTGTGAGTTCGTTGCTTTTGTGGAGGGCGGAGATTGCTTCGTAGATTTCTTTGTAGTTCCAGTCTTTTTGCGGACGGGCAGCGGTGTGATTTTCGACGGTATTGGTGATGAGGTCTTTCATGATTTCGAGTATTTTGCCCTGTCGGTCTTCGTTTTCGAGGAATTCTCTTCTTTGTTTGTATATGATGTTGCGGTGGATATTCATTACGTCGTCGTACTCAACCAGATGTTTACGGATATCGAAATTGCGGCCTTCTACTTTCTTTTGAGCGCTTTCGATAGACTTGGAGATGGTGCGGTTTTCGATGTGCATATCCTCTGGTACTTTGAGGACATTCATCAAGTTTTTGATTTTTTCTCCGCCAAAGAGACGCATGAGACTGTCTTCGGTTGAGACATAAAATTGGCTTTCTCCCGGATCACCCTGACGACCGGAACGACCACGAAGCTGATTGTCGATACGACGGGATTCATGTCTTTCGGTGCCGATGACGTAAAGTCCGCCGATTTCTTTT
>CAYMGN010000147.1:0-513 GCA_964389995.1 uncultured Candidatus Peribacteria bacterium
CCAGTGAGAATGAGACATAAAAAGTTGTGTCGAAACGCTAGGCCAAAGGGTACCTTGCAAGCTTTGCGCAATTTGCGCATAAAGTCCTTATTCAGCACGGGATTTGGCGCGGCGCAGTTAATCACACCATCCACATCTTCCCGTTCAATCAAAAAATCAATAACTCTCGCAAAGTCGTGCACATGCACCCAGCTAATGTATTGTGTGCCGGGTCCTTGTGCGCCGCCGACAAAGCGGCGGACGAGGTTGAGGATGGGGCCCATGACCCCACCGCCCTTGCCCAGCACGATGGTCGTGCGCAGGGGAATCTTGCGCACCGAGTCGGGCACTTCAGCTTCGGCAAAGGCCTGTTCCCAGGCCTGACAAACACCCATGGAGAAGTCTTGGCCGGTTTGGCCAGTGTATTCGTTGTTGGCCGGGGCATCGCCCCGGGTATCCTTGTAGTAGGTGGCCGAGCTGGAGTTGATCCAGATGGGTGGCGGAGCGGCGCAGGCCGCTACGGCCTCGCCTAAA
>CAYMGN010000147.1:523-1800 GCA_964389995.1 uncultured Candidatus Peribacteria bacterium
CTCTTCAGTATAGCGACAATTGACCGTACGGCCCGCCATGTTGACCAGCGCATCTGCGCCATCCAATTCTTTGGCCCAGTCGCCCAGTGTTTTACCATCCCATTTCACAAAACGAAGTTTTGGGTGGGAGGAGGATTTGTCGCTGCGCGACAAAATGACCACTTCCCAACCTTTAGCAGTGAAGTAGTCGGCCAGGTACTGGCCCAAAAAGCCCGAACCTCCGGGAATTACTAATTTTGGCATTGTTCTGTTTTTTGAATAACTTAAAAATTAAACTTTCGATTTACCGCCCACTTTTAAAACCCGCAAAAATCCGTTTGATGTGCTTGCACAGCGTCTGCAGTGAGAGCAGTAAAAAAAAATCCGCGTTCAAACGCCAAATTCGCTCCATCCGCGTTTTAAATTTCTCTCGCGCCAGGCGTCATGGGTCTCAGGTCTACTTCCCCATCCGAGTCCTATTCTAGTGTGATAGGTTACAAGTTCGTAGACCTTGAAACTTTTAACTCGCAACTTGCAACAGATTTCATCTCACCAACAAATTCAAGATCAAAACTTTGTTTTTTTCACTTTACTTACAATGAAAAAAATAAAGCCATCTATCCAGCCATTTCATCCTGAAGAGAAACCTTTTTCCAATTCCAGTCTACATCCCCCATATAAACATTTACAGAGGAAACATACCCTTCATAACAAACAGCCAGTGTATAGTCATTTAACAAAGAAAACAAGGCAAAGTTATAAGTCTTATCAGCATATTCAGCCGGAGTCCCCTCCAAATTAAATTTTCCATCCACATAACGAAAATGAACCTCATTGGGATCAATATTAAAGCCCTGTCCCACTGCTTTTAGATAAGCTTCTTTTAACGTCCAGAGTTTATAAAAATGCGCTTGTTGCTTCTCTTTTTCCAAATCAATCAACGTCGCAACTTCCTGTGGTGTAAAAACTATTTCCAATCCGGCTGGCTTAAATACCTTATGCAGTTGTTCAACATCCACGCCCAAATGGGGAGAGGTTGATGTTACCGCAAGTACAATAAGATCATGACTGTGTGATAAATTGTATTCCAGTGTGGAGGCATGCACCAATTCCGGTTTTCCATATTTGTTTTTTGTAAAAACCAAATCTTTCTCTTTCATTCCCAATTGCTTAGCCAACACCTTGCGAATGAACACCCGACTGAGTACCAAACGATCCCGATCAGCCTCTGATAGCCACTTTTTCAAGCTTGCTCTTTCTTTAACAGTCAGGAGCTTTAGATATTCAGGATGCTCATC
>CAYMGN010000148.1:0-1791 GCA_964389995.1 uncultured Candidatus Peribacteria bacterium
AATACTATTCGTGGTGCGAGGATAGTCGGAGCAACATTCCCTGGAAACAGTATTGCTAGTAATTTGGTCGGAGTAGCATTCGAAAATTGTAATTTTCGCAATGGTAAATTTAAAATGGAGGAGATGATAGATACAAAATTTCTTAGATGTGAATTCATCCTCGGCGGTTATCGTCATAATGAAATGATTCAAGATCATCATGTTCCTCTGCTAGCTGGAATTCATTTTGATCAATGTGAATTACGTGAATGTGATTTTAACAACATCACTATCGATCAATGCACTTTTACTGATGGCAGTATGTTTGGATGTACTTTCGATCAATCGCGTCTAAAACATCTACAATTAGCCACAAATATAGAGGACTGCTCATTTATAGATACCCAAATCATCGATTTTGATTGTAATGGCTCTAATTTTGCCGGCTCCATTGATTTTAGTGGCGCTCGTTTTTTCACTACCGAAACCGCAAAGAGTTGCTCTGGCACTAGCACTGATCATCAAGGCAGTTTCACTACAAGTCAACCGACTCGAAAAGACATTATTATCAACGGCGATTCAAAATGGCCCATCAATATAAATTTCACCGGAGCTGATCTTCAAGGGATAAATTTGGTCAATTCTGACCTTACTCACGCCTCTTTTAGAAATACTAATTTTGGTAACTGTCAGTTCACTAATTCCTTGTTCTGTGTAGCTAAAGGAGGTCAAATGGAGCAAATCTTTTGGTCTGAAGGAAATCTCCGCCAGCTAGGTCCCCTTTGGAAGCAAATTTGCAGTAGTATTGATAAAAAAGGGAGTTCTATCCCAGAGGGATGGCCAAAATTCACAGGCACTGATGTCCCAGACTCGGTTATGATCTGTCTACGTTTCCTCCCCGACGGCAACTGCGAATATTTCTGGGCAGACCCGAGGGATCAGCGAAATTATCCGCAGTCATAGCTATAAAACAGACATTGACAACCTCAAATTAGCACTCTATAATAACGAGTGCTAATTTAACCTACCTATTCTATGCAAATTGGTCATAATTTTACCCAAAAAACTCAGGAATTAATCGCTGATGCTACTAAGCTTGCTGCTGGTAACAATCATCAGCAGATTGCCCCTGTCCATCTTTTGGTGACCATGCTGAAGCAGGAGGGGACTTTGATTAAGCCTCTTTTTAATAAAATTGAAACCGAACAGCAAAAAGTGCTTGCTCAAGCTCGGTCTCTTCTCCAAAAACAGCCACAGGTTGAGGGCGGCAGCCAATACGTCGGTAACGAAACCAAACAAGTGCTCACTGCCGCTTCCAAAATAGCCGAAAAATTTCAGGACGAATTTATTTCTGTAGAACACGTTCTCCTCGCCTTACTGGAAAGCAAAACCGATTCCTGTAAGATCCTCGAAAAAAACGGTTTAGAGTCCGGCAAAATCACCACTATTCTCAAAGAACTGCGTGGCCATCAGCGAGTCACCGACCAAAATCCCGAGGCCAAGTTTCAAGCTCTCGACAAATATTGCCAAAACTTTACCGCTCTCGCCCGCGAAGGCAAAATCGACCCCGTCATCGGTCGTAACGAAGAAATCCGCCGCCTGATGCAGATCCTTGCCCGTCGTACCAAAAACAATCCCGTCCTCATCGGCGAACCCGGCACCGGTAAAACCGCCATCGTCGAAGGCCTCGCCCACCGCATCATCAAAGGCGATGTCCCCGACACCCTCAAAAACAAAGAAATCCTCGCACTTGATCTCGGAGCCTTGATCGCCGGCGCCAAATACCGCGGCGAGTTCGAGGAGCGCCTCAAG
>CAYMGN010000149.1:0-679 GCA_964389995.1 uncultured Candidatus Peribacteria bacterium
GGGGAGAATACTTTTAGTTTTAATAATTTGGCTGATTTGGATATTTGGTTTGGCTTTAAGCTTGATGATGAAGAGAAGGCGAAGGAGTTTTTGAAAAAGGTTTTTGAGGAGATTGGAAGTCAAATGGAAGGTAATAGTATGGGTCTTTTTGCTGTTTCAAGCATGGAGCCTGTTAGAAATGAATACAATGGCACTGAGTATTTTCTTATACCGACTGGTTTTGTGAATATTTATTATGTGTTTATTGATGGATATTTTTATGCGACAGTTTCGCAAATTGCGATTAATCGTTTGATTGATGCTGATGAAAATAGTTTTGAGGAGGATTTTGACGGTGTGGCTAGGTCTTTCGATTATATTGGTGAGGAGCATCATATTATTGCTAGTGCCGATTTTTCAAAGATTTCCGGTTGGGATAGCAGTGAGATTGAGGATGAGCTTGTTAGTGGTGATTATCAGATTGAGAGGGCTTTTAGAAACAGTAAATATTATCTGCAAGAAGCAATGACCTTGGCGGAGATTTTGCCTGATTTTGATGGGACTTTGGCGAATGTTAGCGGTTATTATAAGAATGCTCCGGAGGAATTTTTTGGGGCTGAGTTTGTGATTGAGGATGGGGAGATTTATTTGGATGCGAGTGGTGAAAATGGTCAGGCTTCTAAGCCGTATTTGCTGGAGG
>CAYMGN010000149.1:689-1753 GCA_964389995.1 uncultured Candidatus Peribacteria bacterium
TGGAGGAGATTGGTGACGGAAGATATTATGGGCAAGAGGAAGATTTTGAGGTTGAGGTGGTTAATTTGATTGATAAGCAGGTTGATGTTGCTGGAATTAAGGAGAAGTTGGCTTTGTTTAAAAGTGGGGCGCTTGGGTTTAGTTTTACGCCGGAAGGGATTGATGTGGAGATGAGTTTTGGAAATCCTGTTAATGATCAGTTGGATGAGAGGTTTGATGGTAGTGGATCCGGAATTATGGATTCGGCTGAAGATTTATTTGCAGACCTAACGAGTGAAGAGAATCGGGTTTGGATTTTTGTGATTGCCGGAGGTATTTTAGTGGCTGGTGTTGGCGTTTATTTGGCAGTGAGGAAGAGGTCTTAGTGAATTTTGAAAAAGGCCTGGCGACTCCGAGGAGTGACCAGGCGATCTGCTACTTTTTTTGGTGATACCGGTACCGGTACACCGTTACCGCAAGCATGCCTGCGGCGACGATGAAGGTCCGGTATGACACGAGTCTCCCCTCGCCCGTAACGAACATTACAATTGGGCTTGCAACAAGTAGGCCGTCGTAAACGAGCGGAGCTACCGGTGAAGTCTGCCCGAGCTTGCCGAAATGTTTGTAGGCATTCCCGAGGGCGCTGACAATCGTGAGGATTGCCAGGCCACCAAGAAGTAGTCCGGCAAGGTTGCTTGAGCTTGTGATCATCTCGGGTTCTCCGAAGAAAAACGAGATGATAACGAGACTTGAGCCACCAATCAGGTTCATGGAGACGTTTGTAGGCCTCCTTCGACCTTCCTGAAGTGACGAGGCGCTCTTGATGGAGAGGTTGAACCAGAGATATCCGAGCACTGCAGTTGCGATTGCAGCTGCAGTTTCTACGCCAAACTCGAAGTCTCCATAGGTCATGAGCCTGAGGATGACGAGGCTAAACATCATAAGGTGACAGCCGAGGTCAACCCGATCAGGTTTTTCCTTGTAGCGCTGCGGCCAGATTCGGTTTAGAAGAACGAATAGTGGCCAGGTGCCGACCGCGAAGAGATTGTAGACAATCTCCATGGAAAGTGAGACTGGGAGGACCG
>CAYMGN010000150.1:0-1727 GCA_964389995.1 uncultured Candidatus Peribacteria bacterium
CTTGACAAAAAAGGAGACGTGCGTTACAGTCTAGGACTTTATAAATTACCACCGATGAATCGAGAGGCACCATCTTTAAGGCGAGGTGATCTGGAGAGCTGTAGCGAGCATTCCGATCAAATAATAGCGCGAATCTATGATTTGGTGATTACTGCGGATTGTCTTCGGACGCAGCTTGCTTTTGCCGAACTCTATCTTGATGAAGTGCCGCCGGGCGAACGCCTACAGCGTCAAAGGCAGCTCCAAGAATTGCGTGCCGCTATCAATATTGTCGAGGAATTGAACCTGACAATCGCCAATGGTACTGTGAGGTTTCAACGCGTATGGGATAATCCCCGATTTCAAAATGCTCGTCAATTGATCATCGAAGCCCAAAACCGCGGTCTGCTCACTCATTTTGAACAGGCTACCCCAACTCCGGAAACAGAGACGGATTTGAGTCTCTATCTCCCTGATGAAAATCTTGATCCCCGTGCCGTCTCTCGCGATCAACTGGTGACCAACACTCAAGATTTGTTGTTTAATTTAGAATCTCGCTTTCCCTCTCATGATTATACTATCGGTTACCTCCAACATTTACTGGCCAATAATACCCGCATCGACAGTGATCTTGACCTGTACGACCTGAAACAAATGCTCCAAAATCAGTGCCTCCCCGACGGCAGCAGCAATCTTTGGCAGGATCTTTGTACTTTGGTGCAGTCCCAGCCATCGGCTCTTTTGGCCATCCTCGGCAAGGCTCAAACCCATGCTGACAGTCACCTCCTCGGACCCGACGGTCTCGCCCTCCAACTTCAGGAGCTAGCTGCCAACCGCCACAATGCCTTGAATTTTGCCCTCTTTAACACCGCCGCCCTCATGTTTGGGAGCGAAAATTCTCGTGAACGGGAACAGTGCAAAGCCATTCTTACTGAATTTTATGGCGACCTTCCCGAAGAGCTCGATTACGAAGCTCAGTTCCTCGCCCATGAATTGCAGGTGCAGGAAATGCTCGAGCAGTTGGCGGAGCAGGGTTATGAACTTACGGATGCAGGTCGCAAGGCGTTCAATGAAGGGGTTAAGCTTTTAAATGGGCGCTTGGTACTTGGGCGTTATCAAAAAATTGCTGATTATCGTTTTTGGCCGGAACTTTTCCAATATTTGCACCAGCTCGGAGACCTGGACCGACAAATGCAGACTAAGTTGGAGAATATTTTTGGCAAATTAACAGAAATTTTTTATCAGCGTTGGAAAAAGCTCATTGAGCAAGAACAATACCCGGAAACAGCGAGCAAAAATCGTGGAAAACTGAACGTTTCCGATATCGGTCTCGTTTTTAAATCTAAAAAGAAAATTAAAGAAGGCATACTCAACAAAACTTCATACCAAGAAGCATTACAAGCGGCCACGGAGGATCTGCAAAGAGTGCTTGACACCATGGAGATCTTTTACAAAGCCATGGCGGCCTGCGATGGCAGTGAAGAAAATGAGGTTTCGTTTGATCGAAATGGCCGATCGCCAATTACTTTTTCAAAGGATAACGTGAAGTGGGGTGAGATGAAATTGATTCCCGATCTTCAAATTCCGGAAACAGAGAATGAACGGTTAACTCGGTTCTTGTTTCGCAGTATTGTGGCCTTACCCCTGAGTTTGAGCGAAGAAATAGAAATCTTGAAGCTAATTGCTGATGGATTTATTACCGTGACCTCTGATGGGAATGGTCTTTCTATTAAAATACACTCTTTTGA
>CAYMGN010000151.1:0-1677 GCA_964389995.1 uncultured Candidatus Peribacteria bacterium
TACTCCTAATCCCCTAGTGGTGGATGTGCCTGAGCCAAATGTGAATATGGGTATGGTCGGTGGTGAGGCCTTGAGCGATATGGATGTGGATATGAGTGAAACGGGGCCTGGTTTATGGGCGCTAGTGATTTTTACGGCTATTGGTTGGCTGATTTACAACTTTCATTTAAGTTTTCAAAAAGATTGCTGATTGTGGAAATCTACTTTTTTTGCTAATAATTCTCTAGTAATCAAATACCATGAGTGAATTAGTTTTGTTAGTGGCCAGATTTGTAGAGATACTGTCGCGATTGCTTACATATGCGATTATTGCTCGTATTATTATTTCGTGGTTGCAAGTTGGTGGTCAGGGATTTCGAGAAAATCGGGTGACGATGTTTTTGCGGGACGTGACTGAGCCGGTGATTAATCTAGCGCGGATGATTCCTCATCGAGTAGGAATGATTGATTTATCGCCATTGATTGCGATTTTAGGAATTGATTTGTTGACGATGCTTATTTTAAGGATTTTATCTAATTTTATTTAATATGTTGAAGATTCATAATACTGAAAGTGGAAAGTTAGAAGTTTTTAAACCGCTTGTGGAAGATAAGGTTGGTGTTTACCTCTGTGGGCCGACGGTTTATGATGGTCCTCATTTGGGACATGGTCGTAGCGTAGTTGCTTTTGATGTTATCCGTCGTTATTTGATTTATAAGGGCTTTGAGGTCACTTTTGTCAGTAATTATACTGATATTGATGATAAGATGATCAAGAGGGCTGAGGAAGAAGGTATTTCGGTTGCTGACTTGGCGAAAAAGGTGATACCTATTTATGAGCAGCAATATGGAAGTTTGGGTGTGATGAAAGCAGATAAGCAGCCAAGAGCAACTGAATTTATTGATACGATGATAGAGATCATTAAGAAGTTAGAGGATGGTGGTTTTACTTATGTTTTGGATGATGGAGTCTATTTTGATGTGAAGGCTTTTGAGCCCTATGGTCAATTGTCTGGTCAGGATTTAGAGGCTTTGCAGATGGGGGCACGAGTGGAAGTGAATCAAAGCAAGCGTAGTCCTCAGGATTTTGTTTTGTGGAAGTTTAAAAAGGCAAATGAGCCCAGTTGGCAGAGTCCTTGGGGCGAAGGTCGTCCTGGTTGGCATATTGAATGTAGTGCTATGAGTTATCAGTGTCTTGGTGAGCAGTTTGATATTCATGGAGGGGGCTTAGATTTAGTTTTTCCGCATCATGAATGTGAAGTTGCTCAATCCAAGGCTGCTTTTGGTGTTGATTCTTTTGGGAAGTACTGGCTACATAATGGTTTTATCAATGTGGACAATGAAAAAATGAGCAAAAGCTTGGGCAATTTTTTTACTCTTGGTGAGATCTTTGAAAAGTATGACCCCCAAGTTGTAAGGCTGATGTTTTTGCAAACTCATTATCGCAATCCGGTTAATTTTTCTGATGGTTTATTGGATCAAGCTCGATCAGCGTTGGAGAGGATACATGATTGCGTGAGGAAATTGAGGAGTTTGGCTGATGGTAATAATGATGGTGACTTTGACTCTAGTAGTTTAATTGCAAAAACGCGTAGAGATTTTCAAGCATCAATGGATAACGACTTTGATACTTCAGGTGCTTTAGGGGCTGTATTTAATTTAGTAAAGGAGTTGAATGTTTTGATTAGCGATAAAAAT
>CAYMGN010000152.1:0-1330 GCA_964389995.1 uncultured Candidatus Peribacteria bacterium
AGGCGAGGATTCTCCGGCAATCAATCGGAATTATCATTTTTTTCCCTCCAAATTTGGGCAATATTACGATGTCAAAAAGGTGCTTACAACTATAGCTTGCCTTCCAAGATCAGACTTTTGAGAGCAGGAAAACGTGAAGAATCTCTAAGAGTTTCAGTAGAATTTTGATCAATCCGCCCTCCTAGGTATTCAACCAATATTCTAAAATCGGATTTATTCTCAACTATTTCCAGCGACTCTAGGCTCGACCACGAAACGGTTGCCAAATTTGTAACGGTTGATCTTGAACACGAGACAATCGTTAAGCTCTTCAACCTCGAAGACAATTCAGCGTAAAGGCTATTTGGTGAGACTGGAGCTGCGTAAATAAATTCTTCACTCTCATAGGAGATTACATAATCATGAGAATCCAAGCGGCAGTCCTTCAGTATCAAGTGACGAAGCTTATTGTTTTTTTTAAGGTGCCTGAAAAAGCTTCGGTTCAATATCGAGTTTCGAACGACCAACACTTCCAGGTTCTCGGGGAATTCAATCTCGTCAGTAAAAGATACACCATGATTGGGAAGTCCCAGCACCTTTAGATTTACTAGAAGCTTTAAATGAGATAGCTCTGAAGAAGTTATATTAGCTCCATGCAAGTCAAGTATCGCAAGTTCTAGGCTATTTACGTAATCAAGATTCGTAGCGTGCTTTTCGAGTATATGCGTCTTTAGTTCTTTTTTTTCATCGGCGCTTAAACTCATCGAGTATTGAACTGACGGCATAAGGGAAGACAGGACGTTCAATTCATCCGGGCGTATATCATTTCCAACAAAGAATATACCATACATTGGTTCAAAGTCGCTCCATTCTGATCGGAGAATCGACTGATTTTGATAAAGCCATCCACCTTTGTAATTGACTCCTTTACTTTTTCTATATTCGACTAATTCACTATTATCATACTCTAACAAACGGCAGTAATTCTTAAGTAGATTATCATAAGTAGAAGCAGAGCTGTAGTTAGAGCAGGACAACCCAAGGGATACGAGAACTAGAGGGAGATTTATTAATAAATGACACATCACTTCATATTCAATTGACGGACACTGCTCGTAAAGCGAGTTGGTCGGTTATGCACGTTAGAATCGGCGACCACGTCGACTATATTACTTCTTTCTTCGATACGCGTAAATTTATCATCCTCCAGTTGCCAGCTTTCTGTGACTTCAATTCCGGTCTTATCAACACGCAACCAAACTTCGAAGTGGCAAACGTCTTTCTCAGTTCCAAAAACACCAACATCGACCGTTTTTGCCGGGGTCTTACCACTTCTTTCTGAACTCGACCG
>CAYMGN010000152.1:1340-1645 GCA_964389995.1 uncultured Candidatus Peribacteria bacterium
GAATCACTCCTCCATAAGAAAAACTATCTTTGACTAAAACAAAATTGTCATCATCATCGTCGCTTGGATCAGGATCAACGAAAAGATCTCCACCTTCTTCAGAACCATTTATTAACCTTGGCATAAATATTGTTGAACTAATCTCTGTTTTTTTGTTATCGGTCAAATTAACAAAAAATGATGGAGGATTATCCCTTGCTATTTGGGCGTTAACTAGGATATCCATTCCGATATAATCAAAGTAATTCACCGGATCATTCCCAACCATCGCATAAAGATTCACTCCCCCATCTTCCTCAATCGGA
>CAYMGN010000153.1:0-260 GCA_964389995.1 uncultured Candidatus Peribacteria bacterium
TTCGGGTTCTAAACCAACCCTAGCCTCTAGTCTGGGCGGCACTTCGTGCCGCCCATGCTGAAATCGGTCAAAGACCGCTTAGTTGTGTTTTGGTGCGCTGAACTGATGGCGGTTCGACAATTTTGTATGGTTAGTCAATGATTATCTGTACAAATTTTTGGTAAGTACCCAGGATGTCACCAAGCTCACTATGTATTGTTTTGAGGTTATCTCTTTCGCTCATGGCCTTTTCCATAGTGTCAAAGTGGAAGGTACCCCAA
>CAYMGN010000153.1:270-1638 GCA_964389995.1 uncultured Candidatus Peribacteria bacterium
TAAAATCTGGATTTCTTCCTGCCTCGATAAGAGCTTGTTTTACTTCTTTTGGATTAACCGCCGAAAAGTGCAAGACATCATTCCATAGACAATCAAGCACAGGGATTCTCTGCTTTGTTATATGCTCACGCCTGGAAGGTACCCCAAAAATGGCACACCTTTTCTAAAGTTAGTTAATAATACTAGAGTCGCCTGGTAGCAGCAAACTGCACCGGACTCATCTTGTGTGCTGAGTGGATTCGATCTCGGTTATAGTAGTTAATGGTTTGGTAGATAGTAGCCACGAGCTCACCCAAGGTAGCGAACCGATTCGGGTCACCGAGGTCAAGCTTGAATCCTTTATAAAAGGATTCCTGATAACCATTCTCTCAGGGACAACCAGGGTTGCTCATGGACTGCAAGATACCAAGCTTCTGCACCAGAGCAGTATAGTCTTTTGAAGTATACTCACTCCCTTGATCAGAGTGGATAATCCGTGGTGGTGGACGGTGGAGTATAGCGTTTGCCAAAGAATTGAGTACCAACTGGGTACTGTGGGTGGTTAGGACCGAGACACCCACAATTTCTCGAGTGAACACATCAAGCACCGTGGCCACATACACCCACCGTCCTTGGTACTTGAGATAGGTGAAATCACTCGCATAAATGTCTCCGATACCGAGTGGTGTCTCAGTGATGAGAAGATTCGGAAACACACTGTCTTTAGGCTTTTTATACACCTTTGGACAGGTGCGCCGATAGGGCTTAATCCCAAATAACTTCATGGCTCGCAATATGCGTTTCTTATTCAACTTCAGGTGGATAGCTAGTCGTTTGTGTCCATAGCTGGGATGACCCCGCAGTACTAGCTCAATTGATTGTTTCGTAGCCCAATCTTTGGCTGGTTGTTTTGGTACATAATACAAACTCCGCCTGCTTATCACCGCAGACTCGGCCAGTACCGTTTTGTTTGGCATCCTTAGCCCCTTTTTTCTTGAGCGGAGAGCTTCAAGGTGATATCGCCAATCAGTTGTTTGAGCTGATCGTTTTCTTTCTTGATGCGGTTGAACTCCAAGAGACTAACAGACCCTTTGGCTTTAGTGCCAAGCCAGTTATAGATAGTTTTATCGCTGATGCCATACTGCTTGGCAGCATCGGCCACACTCAAACCACCATGCTTCAACTTATTAATAATCTCATCTTTGATTTCTTTTGCGATTCTAAATCCTTGTTTTGCCATATTGTTCTAAGTTAATTGATAGTACCTTAGAAACTGTGTGCAAAGAAAGGGGTACCTTTCAGATAAAGAATGTTGCCCTGCAAATTTTTTGGTATGGAGTGATAAAGATACATCATAGTTTTTTAGCGATGAAATGAAAAACATGCCAA
>CAYMGN010000154.1:0-1541 GCA_964389995.1 uncultured Candidatus Peribacteria bacterium
AAAACGTCAACTAATTGGGCTTTATCAAAACCGGGGCAAACTTCAACACTGATACCCCCTATTTTAATCACCAAAGGAGTGGGAGAAAAAAATTTGGCTTGCTTTAGGTCAACGGGCACCCACTGCTTTTCTGGTGTAGTCGCTTTTTCACTTTCTTGCTTGAGGTAGTAATTAAATTGGTGAATGCTGATATGATTCTTTTCACACCACTCTTTTTTCTCCTCGCCGCTTTTTCGAAACGCGGATACCTGCTTTGCCCAATATTTTCCTTTTTCTTCCTTGTTCATTCTCAATAAACTCCTTTTTCTGGAGTTCATTATTGCATCAATTCCGCCCCCTTAACACGTGGGTACTATTTGACGCT
This sequence comes from uncultured Candidatus Peribacteria bacterium, assembly GCA_964389995.1. Lineage (GTDB taxonomy): Bacteria > Patescibacteriota > Gracilibacteria > UBA1369 > LOWO2-01-FULL-3 > CAYMGN01. Next base: position 365 of record CAYMGN010000154.1, read on the forward strand.
TACATCATCTCCAACAAATGACCCGCAAACTCAATTAGAAAACCTCTTCTCCTCCCTCTCTGCTGAAGACCTCATGGATCAAACACTCCCGATGTTGGCCCCTATTGTCAACTTAATCAAAAATGAGGCTGCAAACTATAATGAATTACTCGAAAAACTCGCAGACATCTATCCGGAAATGGATGACAAGAACTTAATCGAAAATTTAACACGCGCTTACTTCATTGCCGAAACCTGGGGACGCCTGAATGACTAACACTGTAGATCTTACCTACGCCTTCGGTCTCACACCGGAGAAAGCAATTGAATACTTTGAATCCAAAGGAAATCAAATCACCTGGGATTGGCATGAGATGCTTGATAACGCTCACGCCAAAGCCTTTACTGTCGCCAAAGTTGCCAGAGCCGATATCCTCCAAGACATTAGAAATGAAGTAACCAAAGCAATTAAAGACGGTACAGGCTATCAAGAATTCCAAAAAAACCTCACCCCGCTCCTACAAAATAAAGGATGGTGGGGAAAACAGTTTGTGGTTAACACAGAGGGCGTTACAAAACAAGTTCAACTCGGCTCCCCCCGCAGGCTGGCACTGATCTATGATACCAACATGCAGGTTGCTTTCCAACAAGGACGCTATCAAAACCAGGTCGACGCAGCTTCCATTAAACCCTACTGGCAATATCTCACCAAAGACGATGGTGCCGTAAGACCCTCTCATGCGGCCCTGCACAAAAAAGTGTTTCGCTATGATGACCCCTTTTGGGATCATTTCTATCCCCCAAACGGCTTCAGGTGTCGCTGCAGAGTGAAAGCTCTTCGAAAAGATCAACTTGAAGGGATTGACATCGAATCCGCAGATGGTAAACTGCTCAATGTCGAACGCCATATCGGCGACAAAACCATCTTCAATACCCAATACAAAGCCCACACAAAAAACGGCTTCCTCAATGTAACTCCAGATCCCGGATGGAACTACAATCCCGGCAAATCACCCCTGAAACCGGACCTAAGTAAATACGATGACGATATTCTCAAAAATTTGAAAAAAGCACTCAAAGAAAATCTCACTATCCCCGGATTTAAATCCTCTGAAATTAAAGCAGCTGAAAATTTTGCTAAAAAATACGTCTCAGAATCAGTCAACTACAAAGGCTTTGATCCTGAAATAGCCACAAG